>JBCCAJ010000273.1:0-4480 GCA_039814845.1 Pseudomonadota bacterium
AACCACCCGTCGCTGGCAAGTCCCGAGGACCTGCTGCAGCAATCGCTTATCGAAGTGACAAGTAATCACACCGAATGGCTGAACTGGAAGACGTGGTTTTCTGAACTGAAAACCGATCCTGATTTGCGCCATTCGACCTTCGTCAACACCTACCCGTTGGCCATTCAAGCGGCGCTGGATGGCTTGGGCATCGCGCTGGGTTGGGGCCATTTGGTGGACCGCCATTTGCAGGACGGGTCACTGGTGCGGCCCTTGGGGGATGTGCATGTGCGGACGCATTCGGGCTATTACTTGCTGCGCCGTCAAGGCGCGCAGAGGCACCCCGAGACCGATGTGGTCGCCCGCTGGCTGATGCAGGAAAGCGCGGCGCGGCAGCGATATGTGCCGGGTTTGAGTGAGCGGCGTCAGGCCTAAAGTGTGGTATGAATGAATGCCGCAGGCCACAGATTAAAATTGAAATATCGTTAGTCGACTGCTGTCCCGGATTCTATTGATCCTACCGGGTCGAGAAATGAAAAAGTTCTTCTTGTTTCGGGCATTTATCGGTTCGTTACTATGGTTAGACTTTTATCTAGCAGATCGCACCAACGACAGAATTTTGGAAAATTCGGCAGAGTTCGAAATCCGCTTTGCTAAGGCAAACTTGGACCTGTTTGGAGAACGGATTCAAAGCTGTGAAATTGTCAGTGTTTACCTTTTGAATGCATATCAGACCTGTTTCGTGGCTTGGTATGGCACACAGGGTGATGGGATACAGGGCTTTCGTTACGTCTATCATCGACCAATGCCATTTTTTCGGTTCTACGGTCAGAGTTCTGAGTCACGGTACCTCAGTGCCATGGAATATGGGATCAGTCTCAAACAGGTTCTGGGCGATGGATCATGATGTTCAGTACTAAACTGGGTGTAAGTGGATAGCCGCCGACATGAGCATGGCGCGGACTCAAGGGCGCAGCCCGCCGCGCGTTCGCCCGCTGCCCCCTCTCGCGCATGCTGCGCATGCGGTTTCGGCAACGGACAGGAGATTGCTTGCAATCGCTGAGAGGAGGGCCCCACCCAGGGCCTGACGAATTTGCAGTTGCAGGCTGTCGTTCGGATGCTCAGCGGGACCGATGGATAAAACCCTGCCGAACTGAGTATGGATCGCCAGACCGGGGCCAGCCGATGGCGCTCTTCTGCCGTTCTGTCAGCGGATAGATTGGTCTAAGGCACCAACGTCACAAACCGCCCATCTTCACAAAGCGCCTGCCAATCCCGTTCATAAAGTGCCGTCAAATGCGCCCGTTCCTGCGCCGTCCAGGGATCATAACGCTCATAATCGTCGCCTTGCGGATACATATCCTGCACTGTCTTGGCATGCTCTGCCATCGCGGCCGCACCTTCGAGTTCTGACATCAAAACCAGCTCATCCACCGCTCGGGCCGAGGCAGAGGGTCGCGCGTTGCGTTCTTTCGGGGGTTTGAGTTTTGAGACATCTATTCCCTCGCCACAAAATGTCTCAAGGATGCGTGGGGTCAGTGCGCGGAAATCCTCAAACCGCCAGACATGGATGCGCGTGTCTGGAAAGACGGCTTGGAAATCATCAAAGACCTTTATCCAGTTGGGCAGCGATGCAAATAGCTTGCGCCGCATCACCTCGGGCGTGTCCATGTGACCGCGCGTCGTGGTCGTGGCCGCGCGCAGGTACTCTACATAGGACGAGGCGAAGAAGTCTGCGTAGTTTCGCACTGCAAAGAACGCATCCGCGATGGGCAGCGGCATGCGCTTGGCGAAGGTTTTGAAAAACGCGCGGCGGTGTTCATAAAGCTTGCCGGTGGTCACGCAATGCGCCGGCAGGCCGGGCAGGTTTTCATCTGACAGGATCATCCGCGCAGGCCGCGCCACCAAGGGCTCAGAAAAAAACGCATCCTGAAACCCCTGCAATTCCTCTTCCGTGAACTTGGTGCGCCGCTTGATCTTCAGCGCCTTGTAGGCATCCAGTTGCGACGGGAAGGTGATATGCTTGCGCAGCTTGAGATGGGGCACGACATAGACGCTTTGCTTGCCGAGCCATTCTTCGTTGTCTTCCAGCAGCCGCTGCAGATAGGTGGTCGCCGTTTTATGAAACCCGCCATGCAGAACGGCGCGCGTTTCGCCTTTTTTCAGCGGCTTGACGTTGAACCGGATCGGACGCACGGGCGGGGGCAGATACGTGCCACCACCCCCGCGGGGGGAGCTGCGCACCGAACCGTTGCTTTGCGCATCGTCCGTGCCGGACAAAAGATTACACAGCGCCTTCACGTCAGCGTCCTGAAGTATCGCGTCTGCCTTGGATGCGTGCCAGGCGCGGCTATCTTCTTGCAGGTTGCGCAAGGTATCATCGGCGTGAAACGCAGCCAGCAGCGGGTCTGACAAGCCCACGGCCCGGCCCATGGAATCGTCCGCGACATCGCCCAGATTGATCTTGTGCCAATCGGCCTCGAAGGTCTTTCGCTTCTTGCCGCTTTGAGGCACCCCACCCCGGATCATCGCCACTTCGGGCGAAGGGATGGGATAGTAATGCAACTGCGCGTGGGTTGGAGAAAACCGATCATGGGCCGTCCATTTGCCCGTCACGTATTCCTCGGGCATCGGTTGTCCGCCCGCATCCACCCATTTGGGTGTGGCGCCTTCGGGAAAAAACGGCCTGTGCGGCGCGGCGCGGTTGATGGCGTCCAACCGGAACATCGTCTTGATCCCGCGTGTCACCATCGGGCCCTTGGCCCCGGGGGCGCCGGTCAACCGATGTGTTTCGCGCAACTGGCCTTTGGGTATGCCGCGATGACCTGACGATCCAAAGGTTTTGCGCTGGATAGAGATCACATCCGCATCCCCGCAGGCCGCGATCAGATCCTCCACCCGGCCGTCGCCCGCGCTGACATTAAGAAACTCATCAATATGGGCAGGCATGCACCAATCCGCGCCCAAGCCGCGTGCGATATCCGGCAGGTCGCGCATGGCCTTGCGCATTGGATCCTTCGCACCGGCCTTCATTGGCACGGCATGCACATGCCCCATCTCCGCCAACCGCGCGACCATGGCATCCGTGCCGTCCTCGCAATCATGGGCGAAAAGCACCGCACCCGCAAAGCCCTGCCCGCGATAATGCGCCACCCATTCCAGCAGATATGGCGCCTCATTGCTCAGCGCCGTGGCCACATAGGCGCGCGTCATCAGAGGCTCCGATCCACGGTTGTCTGATCCATCTTGCGCTGCGCCCGGCGAAAGGCCTTGGTGGTGCGGGCCACCATCTTGGCGCGGCCCTTCTCTTCGAAGTAGTGCGACAGCGAACCGCGATACCACCGCAGGCGGCGGCGTTCGCGGTAATGCTGATAGAAACTATGCGCGGTCAGGTCGCCCTCAACCGCCTGCAACATCAGCGGCTTCAATGCGCCGATTTTGCGCAGGAAGACGGCAGATTTGTGGTTTGAAAACCAGCATTTCATCAGTGTCACGGACTTGTCCGCACCTTTTCCAGCCAGCAACCTGTCCACGTGCTTCTGATCGGGCTCAAAGTAGGGATCATAAAAGATGAAAGCCTTCTCGACGTTACTCACCGCCTCGGCTGCATCGCCTAAGGGTAAGGTCCAATCCTGCCGCCGCCCAGTCAGATAGCGCTCTTCCCACGGCACCAGATCGGTGTTCAGCGTGGATTGCGGATTGAAGGCCATGACATGAGCATTGGGCGCCAACTGCCCAAAGACCAGCGCCGCAAACGCCCCCATGGACGAGCCGGAGAAGATGCACCGCTCGTAGCCCTTAAAAAAGCCATCGGCGGCCATATCTCGCATCTTTTCAATCAGCGTGGCATCGCGATACCAGTTGGGCAAATGCGCATAGACCCCCAAGTGAGACAGCTGATTGTCGCGGGCGAACTTATAGGCCCAGGGCAGGCGCGCCGGATCGCGATCATTGACGTTCGACAGGTTGTCGAAGGTCACCATTAAAATGGGCCTGCGCCGTTTGACAAAGAGCATCGGATGATGCGGATCGGCATGTAGAAACCCAGAGGCCGTGCCACAAGGGCCGATCTCATCCATCCACATCGGCTTTTCGATCTGTTCGACCGCTGATTTGGGATCAGGCGTGTCTTTCGCGCTCATGCTACTCGGCGGCCTCAGAACCCGCATCCCAGCGCACGGAGTAATCGCCCTGGCTCATATTGGTGATTCGCTCATCTTTGACGGCATCTTTGCCCTTCTGGATGATGTAGAAGAGATACCAACGCCCTTGCATCCCCGCGCCCCGGAACCGCCGTCCAGCCTGGCCTGTGTCGGGCGCAGGCCGCGGGGGGCCGTCATTCACGTCATGAGGCACAGCGGCGCAGTCATGCAGGATGCAGCGCCGCGCGTCTTTCCAATAGCGCCAGACCAGTTCCGGGCTGAACTGATAAAACCCATGTCCGGCCCAGCCGGTGATCCCGTTGATCGAGATGAAAATCCCGTCCTTCTTCAACATGTGA
>JBCCAJ010000139.1:0-6835 GCA_039814845.1 Pseudomonadota bacterium
ACTGGCGCGCACGGTGATCACCTCACCCATGCGCGGGGTGGTCAATTCCATGGCCGTGACCACCATCGGCGGCGTGATCCGCCCCGGTGAAGAGATTTTTGAGGTGATCCCGCTGGGCGAGGAGCTTTTCGTTGAGGCTCGCGTGCGACCCGAAAACATCGCCAGTGTGGAACGTGGTCAGGAGGCCACCATCAAGCTCACGGCCTATGACTATACGATTTACGGCACGCTGCAGGGAGAGGTCGATTTCGTCTCTGCAGACACGTTTGAAGATGAACGCGATGCGCGGGCCGAACCCTTCTACAAGGTGACAGTTCGGGTGACGACCGCGGATCTGACGGACCGTCAGAAATCAATAGAGATCCGCCCAGGAATGCGGGCCCAGACGGAACTCAAGACAGGGTCCAAAACAATCCTGAACTACTTGCTGAAACCGCTCTACAAATCGCGCGAAGCGTTCCGCGAACCTTGAGGCCTGTCGTCTCATGTTGCCCGGACGGATGGGCGACAGACTTATCAGTATGTGTTGGAAACACGTGTCCCGGCCATGAGCCGGGACATCTTTTGCGTGTTCGCTGTGGGGCATTCTGATGTGAGCGCGGCGAGGCCCCGGGTCAGGCCCCGGTCGGACTATCCCGCCTGTGCCAGCAGTCTTTTCAAGGTCGCATCCAGTGCGGTCCCTATGGACACTGCCTGACCGCCCATCGCGGCCTTGGCCGAAATCACGGAGACAAGATGCGGGTTCCCACCGCCTTGCACGGCGAAGACCGGTGCGCCGGAGGTGCCAAATTCCACCTCGCACGAGGTCACAACCGTGTCGTGCTTGCGGGCCAGGATGTAGCAGGGTTTTGCCAGAACGGGCTTTGTCGTGCTGAACTGGGTGTAGCCAATGATCATCACAGAGTCGCCTTTGCTGGGGCGTTGATCGGTGCGCAATGGCTTCACCACATTGGGGCTGATCGGGCTGTCCAGCACCAGAATGGCAAGGTCATGTCCCACCTGGGCGTCGCGGCCCATGTGGTGGATATATTGATCATTGATGATGGCCCGTTTCACGCGGCGCACAGCAACGGCGCTGTCGGCGTAAAGACCGGCCTGAAATTCGATTTTATGCGGCTTCACGGCACGGTGCGTGCGGATGTCATACATGCAATGCGCCGCTGTCAGCACCAGATCAGGTGCGATCAACGCCCCGGTGCACATGCTCCGGCCTGACATGGTCAGACGCCCCACCGCTTCCCAGCCGGGAACCTGAATTGCATTGGCGGCTGCATTCGTCGCCGTGTTTGTCGTTTGTGCCTGCGCCGATGTGCCGATGCACATGATTGCCAAAGCCAGCCAAGTGAATACTCGCATGTAACCTCCGTTGCCCCTTGGTGAATGTTTGGTTCACCGGTCTGGCGAAATTGGGGCAGGAAGGCTCTGATGTTGGGGCAGTTTCGGGAATTGATTGTGGCGGGGGTGGCGCGCTCATGCGTGCTTTGGGCCTGGCTTATCCGTGCTGGGTCGTCAGCGCCTGCACCTCAGACAGAAGCTCGTTTTCGTCATCGCTCATCTCGAAGGCGGTCAATGTGGGCAGCGCAAGAACGCGTTCGGCATAGCCCCTGCGCAAAGGTTCGGGCACACGCCCTGACCGGGCCCCCACAAAGCTGAGATGCACAAACCTGAACCGTCGATAGGCATCAAGGATGTCCCTATCGGTCGTGCCCGAGTCTTCGATGAACTGCGAAACCCTGTCATATTGATCGAAGATATGCATATGCCGATCCGCCGGAGTGGAGAGCGCGGATTTATCATGCAGTCTGTACTGCACCAATTTGTCCGTCATGTAAGAGACCGACCGCGCGCGAAAGATCGTCTCAAAATGCCAGGCGATGTCTTCGTAGATGGGGCCGCTGAACTGCACCCCGATGTCGCGCAGGAATTCAGCGCGTTGCAGCTTTTGCCAGGCGGTCGGGTGGAACCAGAACATGCGCGACACCAGATCTGACGATGGTGGGGCCATGTGACGGGGGAACCCCGTGTCGTCGGCCTGCGATTTGCTGAACATGCGCTTGCGGGGTTTGGCGGGGGCCACGCCGTCCCCGTCCGTCTGTACGTAGTCCATGTTGAAGAGCACCATGTCGGGCGTCTTCTCTGCCAGAAGCGCATGCATTTTCTCGCAGGCATCGGGCCTCAAAAGATCATCGCCATCCAGGAAGGCGACGTAATCCCCCTTGACCCGCGCAAGACCAGTGTTGCGCGCGGTGCTTAGGCCAAGGTTCTCCGGATGAAAGACCACTTCGGCATTGTCATGCTGGTTCGCCCATGCACGAAGGTAAGGTATGGTTTCATCTCCAGAGCCATCTTCGACGACGATGATTTGATGGAATTGGCAGGTTTGCCCCGTAGCAGAGGCTAACGCCTGACGCAAAAACGCCAACTGGCGGTAGGACGTGATGATCAGGGTTATTGTGGGGCCAGAGGGGGATGCAGTCATGACATTATCACGTCATTCATGGCCTTCGCCAGGCTTTCAAGCTCTGCCATATCCCATGAGGATGCTTCGGCCAGAAATGCCGCGTTGGGCGCATCGGGCGAAGGTTCGACATGCAACTGCAGTTCGAACTCTGGCTGGGTCAGGAACGGGGTCGGCACTGGCGTTATGGTGATAGGGCCCAAAGAGAAGCCAGTTTCTTCGGCGAAATTCACCGCTTTGCTGAGGGGGGAATTTTTCAGGCGCCCCCTGGATTTGGGCATGTTGACGAAGAACTGAAAGTAAAGCTGACCAAGCGGAAGATCTGCATTAAAACAGCGGGCGGGCAGCATATCGGCGCCGTGCCTGAGCGTATCAGCCACGGCTTGTGCCCCACTTCCGATGGCGTATTTCATCCGCACGGCTTGCATTTCCGCCCCCACAAAGCGGGCAAGTTTTGCATCCTGACGGCCCATGATCGTCATCCACATCGCCTCTGACGCACCGCCCATTGCGCACAGACAATCCCCAAAGGCGGCCTGGATTTGCGCAAAAGGGGTGGCGCCGGTCTTTTGAGCAAAATCCCTGACGCGCGCGGAGGCCTCAGCCGAAAGCACGTTTTCCAGCGGGCGCGCCGGACCCAGATTGCGCCGGGTCAGCGGCGGCAGGCCCTTTTTCTGCCGCCCGACATTCAGTGGATCGGCCGCCGGCAAAAGCGCGCCTTCCCAATAAGATTCCTTTTCCTGGGGCCGTTGTTCGGACAGCCGCAGGCGGCGTTCTACAAATTCCTTGTGGGTCACGGTGTCACCGGTGACAGGAATATTCAAAAATGCGGCCACGGCCTCTTCCATCATGATGGTGATGCTGTAGCCGTCAAAAACCGCGTGATGGGCGCGAAACAAAATGATGTCGCCGTCAGGCCCAAAACGCAGCAGACGCATTTCAAACAAGACTGGGTCCAGCGCGGTCATCGGGACCGCGCATCTTTCGGCGACAAGCCTGAGCTGATCGTCATGGGACATCGGCCCGTGATCTTCGATCATCAAGCCAGCCGGATGATCGGCCAGAATCTCCGCGGCCCAATCGCCGCGATGTTCCACAATGCGAAGACGCAGGGATTCGTGCCGCGTGGTCAGGTTTTTGAAGGCGCGTTGTACTTTGCGGGGCGAAAAGCTGGGCGTAAACCGCGCAGCCCAGGAATAGGTATGCACGGCGTTGTAGCGATCAGAGGTTTCGGGATCCAACGCCGCTTCGACCATGCGCATTCTCTGATAGGGGCTCAGAGGCAGTATTTGGGAGTTTTGCACTGGCCGGACCTGCCGATTCTGGAAAATGCGCTTTTCAATATGACGTCAATTACCTGAACCGGAACCCGCGAAGGATCAAGTCTTGGCATCAGGATCTGTGGAAAAGCTGGGCGACGGTGTCGGATATGCACATGTTGTTAGATGTGCGGGTCATGACATGATCAGGTCATTCATGGTCGCGGCCAGCTCTTCTAATTCCGACATGTCCCAAGATGTCGCATCCGACATGAGGCCCGCATTCGGCGCATCGGCGGACGGATAGATGTTCAGTTCAAGTTCCATGTCGTTTTCAAGGCCAACGCCCGTTGGAACGCGCTCAATCTGGATGGGACCAAGGGAAAACCCATCCCCTTCCGCGATATCAAGAACTTTGCGCAGGGGCGAATTCGCCAGACGCCCCACAGGTTTGGGCATGTTGACGAAGAACTGGTAGTTCATCCGGGTGAGCGAATTGCCGGGGTTCAAGACGGCTGATGGCAAATGCGCCGCGCCCCGCGATGTGAGATCAGTGATCTTTTGTGCCCCGCCGCCCGCCGCATAGCGGATGATCAACCCCATCATGGCCGGACCCACGTATCCTGCCAGTTTCGCATCCTGACGCCCCAGCATGCTGCACCACATGGCCTCTGTCCCGTCGCCCAGGGCGCAGACGGCATCGCCAAAAGCCGCCTGTATCTGTGCATTGGCAGAGATACCGGTCCGCTCAAAAACCTGTTTGACGTGCGCAGAGACGGCAGGTGTCAGGATAGGTTCCAAAAGGTTGGTATCGCCCATATTGTAGCGGTCTATGGGCGGCAGGCCTTTTTTCTGCCGCCCGACGTTCAACGGGGGCGCCTTGGGCAAAAGTGACCCCTCCCAATAGATGCGCTTTTCCTCTTCGCGCTCAGTCATCTGGCGGTCGCGATAGGCGATGAAATCCCGGTGCGATATGGTGCGGCCAACAACCGGAATGTTGAGGAGATACGAAATCATCTCCACCAAGATAATGCCGACACTGTAGGCATCATAGATGATGTGCTGGCCGCGACCCACAAGGACGTCGCCCTCGGATCCAAAGCGCAGCAGGCGCATGTCAAACAAAACAGGATCAAGGGCTGTTATCCGTTCTGCGCAAATCTTGGCGACGATCTTTTCCTGCGCGTCCTTGGACATCGGGCCATGGTCTTCCACAACCAAACCCGCCGCGTGTTCTGACAAGATCTCACCCGCCCAGTCGCCGTCATATTCGACAACGCGCATGCGCAGCATGTCGTGGCGTTGGGTGAGGTTGGCAAAGGCGCGTTGCACTTTGCGCAGCGATAGCCCCGGTTTGAACCGGATGGCCCAACTTTGGGAAAACAGGGCGTGAAAACGATCGGGTGTCTCTGTGTCCAACGCGGCGTCCACCATGCGGTGGCGCTGAAAATACGTAAGTGGAACGATCTGTTTTTCTTGCACGGGTCTGTCTTGTCGGGTCTTGAGGGCTTTTCCCTCACCTGACCCAGACACGCGAAAAGATCAAGTTTTCTTCATGTTGGGCGTCAGGGCGTGGGCCTCGTCTTGGCTGAAAACCGGGCGCCCGGCCATACTTATCCACACAGGTGCAGCAAGCGGGCCACCATTAACCAAATCCCTTGGTTTCTTGGTTGACCCCGGCGAGGGATGTGAAATTATGTCTTGCGGGGATTTTAGCCCGCAACGTGCGGACAAAACCAAGGAATTTTGGGGTGAAAAGCTTTAACGGGATGGGGGGTCTCGACGGCCACGATTCCTTAATTGCAATTGTTGGTATGGCGTGTCGTTTCCCCGGGGGGAACACGACGCCCGATGAATACTGGTCTTTTTTGCTGAACAAAGGTTGCGGCATCCGTGAGGTGCCAGCCGACCGTTGGGCAGTGGACGCGTTCTATGATGAAAACCCCGACACGTTGGGCAAAGCAGCGTCCAAATGGGGTGGTTTTCTTGACGATATTCGCTGTTTTGATGCTGGGTTCTTCGGAATTTCCCCGCGCGAGGCGGATGCGATGGATCCGCAGCAACGATTGCTGCTGATGACGGCCTTTGAGGCCATTCAGGACAGTCGCGCCCCGCTGGAGGCCTATCAATCTGCGCAGACCGGTGTGTTTGTGGGGGTCAGCCAATCTGATTACAGGGCCTTGCAGGAACTGCGCTCCACCAACCCGGAGGCGTTTGCCGGAACGGGGTACGCATTGTGCATCAATGCAAATCGAATTTCCCACCGTTTAAATCTGAGCGGGCCCAGTTTTGCGGTCGATACGGCCTGTTCTTCGTCCTTGGTGGCGCTCAATGAAGGTGTGCAGAGCCTTCTTTCCGGTTCGTGCAACCGTGCCATCGTGGGGGGCGTCAATGTTTTGGCGCACCCGTCCAGCTTTGTCGCCTTTTCGCGGGCGGGCATGTTGTCGACCACGGGCACGGTCAGTACCTTTGATGCAAGTGCCAATGGGTTTGTGCGTGGTGAAGGGGCGGGCGTCGTTGTTCTGAAACCCTATCAGGAAGCGCTGCGTGATCGCGATCATGTTCATGGTGTGATCCATGCCACGAACTGTAATCAGGATGGCCGCACCAGCACGATTACGGCACCCAGCCAATGCGCCCAGATCGCTGTACTTGAGGGGCTGTTTGAGCGCAGCGGGCTGCGGCCCGATCAGATCGGTTATGTAGAAGCCCACGGCACCGGCACACCTGTTGGCGACCCAATTGAAGCGGGCGCGATTGGCCGCGTCATTGGCCAGACCGCCAGCCACGGCCCGGTCTTTGTGGGGTCTGGCAAGGCCAATGTAGGCCATGGCGAACCTGCGGCGGGCATCACCGGGTTGATCAAGGCGGTTCTGTCAGCGCGCAACAAAACGGTGGCACCCAACATCAATTTCAATGACGCCAACCCGAGCATCCCGTTTGACGCGTTGAACCTGAAGGTGCCCACAAAACCTGAGCCCTTCCCGGAGATCGACGGCGTCCGGGCGGCGGTGGTGAATTCCTTCGGGTTTGGTGGCACCAATGGCAGCGCTTTGGTGTCTGCCGCCCCTGAAGAGCCGGAGGTTCGCAGGGTTTACCCCGCAAAGCGCGTGGCGGC
>JBCCAJ010000386.1:0-3302 GCA_039814845.1 Pseudomonadota bacterium
ATTCGCATTTCGCGCCCGCCGGCGGATGTCTCCACCATTTGGCGAAAAATCTGCGTGGTGCCTCGGCAAGTCGTGGCGTCACCTGGTCTGTTGCACCGGGTTGGAGTGCCGGAAAGCCCCGATGACCTGACGCCGGACCACTGCCTGTCCTATAGCGATGGCGGCGCGGCGGAGACCTGGGTGTTGACCAAAGGCGGGCTTACACGGCGCGTCAGGGCGGGGGACCGCGTGACGATCAACAACGGCGATTTGCTCTGCGCCATGGCGGCCAAAGGGCAGGGGATGGTTCTTCTGCCCGATTTTCTGATCTCTGGCGCACTGGCCTCGGGTGAGGTGGTGAAAGTGCTTGAGGATTGGGAAGCCGAACCTCTCTGGCTCACCCTGTTTTATCCGCCCTACGACAAATTCCCGCCGCTGGTCGCGTCCTTCACCGATTTTTTTGAGACGTATCTTCAGACCCAGCGCGCGGGCGAATTTCAATTTTCCTGATCCTCCACCACCAATCGCGGCGTGATGGCGCGCGGATCGGTGATCAGATGCAGGATCGCGGGTTTTCCAGAGGCGCGCGCGGCGGCCAGGGTTTCGGGAAAATCCTCATCCCGTGTCACGCGCCGACCAAACGCACCATAGCTTTCTGCCCAGGCTGCGAAATCGGGATTGCTGAGCCTGGTGCCGCTGGGCCGACCGGGGTACGCGCGTTCCTGATGCATGCGGATCGTGCCGTACATGCCGTTGTCGCAGATCAGCACGACGATGTTGGCGCCGAATTCGCAAGCCGTGCCGAATTCCTGGCAGGTCATCTGAAAACACCCATCGCCCGCCAGACAGATGACATCGCGGTCGGGATGGGTGAGCTTGGCCGCCACTGCTGCGGGAAGGCCATATCCCATCGACCCGCTGGTCGGGGCCAACTGCGTGCGCCACCCACGATAACGATAGTAGCGATGCAGCCAGGCCGAATAGTTGCCCGCGCCATTGGTCAGGATGGCATCCCTAGGCAGCACATCGCGCAAATGGCCCACCACGTTTTCCATGCGCAGATCGCCTGTGGTGTCTTGCGGAACTTGCCACGCCTCATAGTCGGTGCGCGCCTTAGCCAGCCAGTCACCCCCGTCTTTGCCTCTCTCGCGCCCGTCCGCAGCATTGGCCAACTGCTGCGCAAAGACACCGGGGCGCGCGCAAACGGCCAGCTCCGGCCGGTAGACGCGGCCCAACTCGGCACTGTCCGCGTGGATATGGATCAAAGGTTGATCCGGCACGGGCGGGGTGACAAGCGTGTAGCCTGAGGTCGTCATCTCCCCCAAACGCGCGCCAAGAGCGATCAGGCAGTCGGAATGACGCACACGGTCTGCCAGTTTGGGGTTAATGCCGATGCCCACATCCCCCACATAGCAGGGGTGGTCATTGGCCAGATAATCCTGACACCGAAATGAGGCCCCGATCGGCACGCCCATCACCTCAGCAAACCTGCCCAGTGCGGCGCCAGCCTCCGCCGACCATCCGCCACCGCCGACGATGACGAACGGGCGTTTCGCCGCGTTGATGCGGTCCAGAACAGCCGCCACATCCTCTGCCGCCGCTGCACCAGATGGCAGTGATGCGGCGGGGGCAGCAGCCATAGGTGGAACAGGGCCCGACAGCATATCCTCGGGTAGGGCCAGAACCACTGGCCCCGGGCGGCCCGACTGCGCGACATGAAACGCATGGGAGACGTATTCCGGAATGCGATCTGCCCGGTCGATCTCCCCCACCCATTTGGCCAAAGGGCCGAACATGGCGCGGTAGTCAACCTCTTGGAAAGCCTCGCGGTCGCGCTGGTCACTGGCCACCTGACCCACGAAAAGGATCATCGGCGTGCTGTCCTGCATCGCGATATGCACGCCTGCGCTGGCATTGGTGGCGCCAGGGCCGCGCGTGACAAAGGCCACACCCGGTCGCCCGGTCAGCTTGCCTGCGGCCTCGGCCATCATGGCCGCGCCACTTTCATGACGTGCCACGATCACGTCGATGTCAGAGCCGTAAAGCCCATCAAGCGCGGCCAGATAGCTTTCACCGGGGATGCAAAACACGCGATCCACGCCTTGTCCTGCAAGGCAGTCCACCAACAACGCGCCGCCATGGGACAGGTCACGGTCTTTCATCACACACGCTCCGCTTTGATGTCAGTCTCACGTAAGCAGATGGCCGCCCAGAAAGAAAGAGGCACCGCGCGCACTGGTATTCCCGGCACCGCCATACTATATGCAAATTGCTAAGCTTCTTCCGACGACCCACTGTTTCCTTTCGGCCTCAGTTGATCCACGACGTTACTGAGCACACAACACAAATCGACCCAATGCATGTTGCACGGGTCACTACACTTAAGGAGACATCACGATGGCCAAAGGCACCGTGAAATGGTTCAACACTGAAAAAGGGTTCGGCTTCATCGCCCCTGAAGAAGGCGGAAGCGACGTATTCGTGCATATTTCTGCTCTGCAGGCCGCAGGTATTCAGCGCCTCGATGACGGCCAGGCCGTGACCTATGAGCTGGAAGCCGGGCGCGACGGGCGTCAATCGGCTGGCAGCCTGGCACTCGCCTGATCTGAGATACGGGGCTCTGCCTCGTCCGGCGAAGCCCAAGGGCTTCGCCCCCTCCCCGGAGTAGGTCTGGCCAGTCAAGCGCAAGAGCTTCGTGCTTCTTTTGGCTAAAAATATCCCCGCCGGAGGCCTAAAGTTTTTCTGACGGTTCAGCTCTTTCAACGGTTGCATTGGGACCGCGCGCTTTCCATCGCCCAGACGCTTTCGAAAGATAGGGCCGTATCGGCAAAAACGCGCGATACATGCGTTCCATTATCCAAAGCACACCGGGCAGCGCGGCCAAGCGCGCAGCCCAGCGCCATTTGGGCAAGCCTTTCCACACTTCTGCAAAACCCGCCGCACCAGATGCAAACGAGCCGTCGGAACGGCGCACGTGGAACCGCCCCAGCGCGGTGTCGCGGTCCAGATCATCAGGCAGCTCGGCGGTGGTTGCATCGACGAAATCGATGCTGTCTGCGCCCGTCTGTGCCTTGTAGTGACTGATTTCCATCTGGCACAGTGGGCAGGCACCGTCGTAGTAGACCGTCAAGTCCTTTGTCTGATCTTTTTGCGCGTCACTCATATCCTGTCATCTCCAGATATCCGCGCCCGTCATGGCTGCCTTTCACCGTGACAGGCCCTTCCCAATAGGGCACATTCACATCCATCCATGCGTCGGGATTTAGGGCGCGGACTGTGACGTCGACACCCTTCTGCGGCACTCTTACGCGCCACTGAGTCGG
>JBCCAJ010000514.1:0-1796 GCA_039814845.1 Pseudomonadota bacterium
CTGCCGAGGCGCTTGGGTATGACAAGCTGATTGGGTTCGACATGGGCGGCACATCGACGGATGTGTGCCACTATGCCGGGGCATTTGAGCGATCCTTCGAAACCGAGGTCGCGGGCGTGCGGATGCGCGCGCCGATGATGTCCATTCACACGGTCGCGGCGGGGGGCGGGTCTATCCTGTCTTACCGCGATGGCCGCATGCAGGTGGGGCCCGAAAGCGCGGGCGCCAATCCGGGGCCGGCAGCCTATCGTCGTGGTGGCCCGCTGACGGTGACAGATTGCAACGTGCTGCTTGGCAAGCTGAACCCCGATCATTTCCCTCATGTGTTCGGCCCCAATGCCGATGCGCCGCTGGATGGCAGTGTGGTGCGTGAGAAATTTGAGGCGTTGGCATCTGAGATGGGCGATGGCAAATCGCCCGAAGACCTCGCCGAAGGGTTCCTGCGCATCGCGGTGGAAAACATGGCCAACGCGATAAAGAAGATCAGCGTGCAGCGCGGTTACGACGTGACCCAGTACACCATGAACTGCTTTGGCGGGGCAGGTGGGCAGCACGCCTGTTTGGTGGCCGATGCCTTGGGGATGGAACGGATTTTCATCCACCCTTTCGCGGGCGTTCTGTCGGCTTTTGGTATGGGGCTGGCCGATGTGCGGGCCATGCGGGAACAGCAGTTTGAACGGGCTCTGGATGACGCGGGCGCGGCGGATGCTCTTGAGGCCTTGGCATACGCCGCTGGCGAAGAGGTGCGCGGGCAGGGGATTGATGGGCGGGACATCCTAGTGTCCAAACGCGTGCAAATCCGCCCGCGTGATGCGCAGCAAAGCCTTGAAGTAGAGTTTGGAACCGCCCTCGACATGCAAGCCGCCTTCGTGGACGCGCATAAACAGCGCTTTGGGTTTGCACCTGACACAAGCGACCTGATCATTGATGTGCTTGTGGCCGAGGCCATTGGCCAGACCGGAGAGGATGTCAGCCTGGCTGAGCCCGCCGCTACGGAGCTTCAATCAATCCCGGTCTCCGTGTGCTTTGAGGGCAATTGGCAGGATGTGCCGCTGGTAGACCGCGCGAGCCTTGCCCCCGGTCAGTCCATCGACGGCCCTGCCATCCTGACTGAACCCACCGGCACCAACATCATCGAACCTGACTGGCGCGCGACCTCTGCCGAGGGCGGCAACCTCATCCTCGAACGGACACGCCCGTTGAAACGGGCAGAGGCCATCGGCACGCAGGTCGATCCGGTCATGCTGGAGGTGTTCAACAACCTTTTCATGTCGATTGCTGAACAGATGGGCGCGACGCTGGCCAACACGGCCTATTCGGTGAACATCAAAGAGCGGCTCGATTTTTCCTGCGCGCTCTTTGACCAGAACGGCGACCTGGTGGCCAACGCGCCCCATGTTCCCGTGCATCTGGGGTCGATGTCTGAAAGCGTGCGCACGGTGTTGCGGGAAAATGCCGGGCAGATCCGGCCGGGTGACGTGTTCATGATGAATAACCCCTATAACGGCGGCACGCATTTGCCCGACGTGACAGTGATTACGCCCGTTTTCGACGCCGCGGGTGCGCGCGTGATCTATACCGTCGCCTCGCGCGGGCATCACGCTGACATTGGCGGTAAGACACCCGGCTCCGCCCCGCCCGATAGCCGTACAATCGAGGAAGAAGGCGTGGTGATCGACAATGTCCTGTTGGTCAAAGAAGGCATGCTGCAGGAGGCTGAGACGCGCGCACTTTTGTCCTCAGGCAGATACCCGTGCCGAAACGTGGACCAGAACATGGCCGACCTCACCGCCCAG
>JBCCAJ010000011.1:0-15593 GCA_039814845.1 Pseudomonadota bacterium
ATCGGGGCTGTCCATCGACTATCGCAACACCACGGCGGAAGCATTGGCCGACGCTGGTGAACAATTCGACGCGATCCTGAACATGGAAGTGATCGAACATGTGGCCGACCCGCGTGCCTTTCTGACCGCATGTCAAAGGCTGTTGAAACCCGGTGGGCTGCATCTCTGTTCCACACTGAACCGCACCGCCAAAAGCTATGCCGCAGTGATCGTGGGCGCGGAATATATGATGAAATGGTTGCCAAAGGGGACGCATGATTGGTCGAAATTCATCACGCCGGACGAGCTTTATGCCCTTCTGGAGGAAGCAGGTCTCGACCCGGTGGATAAGAAGGGCATGATCTTCAGCCCGGTCTCTTGGGATTGGTTCCTGTCGGAGAGTGACTTTCAAGTCAATTACGTCACGGCCAGTGTGAAGCCCGGCTAATCCTCAGGCCCCGCGCAAAAGCCGCATCACACCCCGGAGCGGCGCGGTCAGCCGCCAAGACCGGCTGTTGCGCAGCGCGGTCAAGTTGCTTTGCATCTGCGATTTAGCCGAGCGTTCAGCGGACAGTGCCTCCTTCAGCGCCTCAATGCGCATCTGGGTATCGACCCGCAATTCCGTCAGTTCAAGTTGCGTGCGGTTCAGGGCCTCTTGCGATGACGACGCTTTGGACAGTGACTTTTCATACTCTTTTATCCGAGCCTTCAAATCCGCCTGAACTGAAGACAATTTCTTCTCCGCGGAAATGGCCCTTTCCCGTTCCGCGTCCAATGCATCCTGGGTGGAGGCATGGCGCAGACGTTCGGCCTTTAGCGCGGCCTCTTGCTCCGCCTGGGTGATTTCATGATCGGTTATCGCGTCGGTCAATTCACCTTGCAGTTTCGATAGCCCAACGCCTGCCGCGGCAAGGGTTGTACGCAGCTCTGCTGTCTGGTCCAAAACCCGCGACAAAAACGGCGTGGCGGATGCTAGGCTGTCGGTGATTTGATCTAGGGTTGCATGATCGGCAGGGTCCTCACCCTTGTCCGCCCAACGAGTGAGCACGTCAAAAACGGTCCCCACCCACCCTGCGAGCGCGGGGTTATGGCCCTTTGCCTCAGCATCATCCTGGAAGTGGCGTAAATCGGGCGACACGAACCCTTCCACATCCTCGGCATCCTCAGACTGGGACAGGGCCAGCCCGAAGGCGGTTTGAATACGCGCAACTTCCTTCGCCCAATCTTTCAACAGACCGTCGTATTGAACGAAATGCCGTTTCTGATCGCGGGTGGCGGCCTCTGAATCCAGCACATGGCGCAACCACAACAAAAGCGCCACCTCTTCAGCCATGTTGTGATGGCGGTGCAAAGACGCCGCCACTTCCAATGGGTTGCGATGAATGTGCAAGATCAGCGGCATGATCCGCTGCTTTTTCAAAACGCCCTGCCAGAACTGGAAAAGCCGGCAAATCCGGGGATCTTTCAGAACAAAGAGAGGGGCGTCCGCAAATTCCTGTTCGAGAACCTTCGCTGCCTTGGATTTGAATGCGTTCGCCGTTTTGGACGCAAACCAGTCCTTGGGCATAGGTCGCCAATCAGACCAGGCACTTTCGGCCTCCTCCAACATCGTATTGTGCAGCTCATAAACTTCCAAGGATTCATAAAAGCCGCGTTCATTTGCAGCGCTGGCGGGCATCATTGTTTTTGGCGGCGCACAGCCCATCCGCGCCAGAACACCCGACACTGCGGATGTTCCGGATCGGTGCATACCCAGCACAATGATGGCCCGCTGATCAGCCATTTACCCTGTCTTTCCCCGAATGGCCATGAATCCTTCGTCAACAGAAGCCCCAAAAAAACACGGCACCTTATCGCCGGGCCCTTTCAAAATCAAGTTTTCGGGGGTGGAAAAATGGAGATCAAACAAAGGTTTGCGCCCCAACCTAACCGTATTCAACTTTCGCGGTAGACCCGTGATTTACAATCCACTAACCATAGCCGCGTTATCCCGGAGACATTAACCAGTTGGATCAATCTGCAAAATCATTGATGAAAGAGGTCTTATGTCACGTGCGGTGAAAAAAGCGGTCATTCTGGCAGGGGGCCTGGGGACCCGGCTTTCTGAAGAGACATCTTTGCGCCCCAAACCGATGGTGGAAATCGGCGGCCGTCCGATCCTGTGGCACGTGATGAAGATTTATGCCCATCACGGGGTCAATGAATTCATCATCTGCCTTGGCTACAAAGGCTACGTAATCAAGGAATTTTTCCTCAATTACTTCCTGCACACGTCGGACATCACCGTTGATCTGGAATCAGGCGAAACAACCGTGCATCAGAAACGTGCGGCGCCTTGGAAGGTCACGATGGCCGATACTGGCGACAGCACGCTGACTGGAGGGCGGATCAAAGCGATCAAAGATTTCGTGGGGGATGAACATTTCTGCATGACCTACGGGGACGGGGTCAGCGATATCAACATTCGCGGTTTGCTGGATTTCCACGAAAGCCATGATCGAGATGCCACGGTGACCATCGTACGTCCATCGGGACGTTTTGGTATGACCGAACTGACCGGTGAGGATGACGTGACCGGGTTCCGCGAAAAGGCCGAAGGGGAAACGGGCTGGATCAATGGCGGGTTTTTTGTGCTTTCGCCCAACGTCTTCGACCGCATCGAAGGGCCGCAAACCACGTGGGAACAAGAACCTATGCGCGGGCTGGCCGAAGACGGGCAGTTGAAGGCCTACAAGCACGAAGGCTATTGGCAAGCGATGGACACGCTGCGCGAAAAGAACCTGTTGGAAGATCTTTGGGCCAGCGGAAAGGCTCCTTGGAAGGTCTGGTCGTGAGTTGGGCGGACTGGCAGGGCCGTTCGATTTTCCTGACCGGGCATACCGGGTTCAAAGGCACTTGGATGACCCTCGCTTTAGCCCAGTTAGGGTCAAATGTGACGGGCTTTTCGCTAGATCCTGATACTGCCTCCCCCGCCGGACAAAGCTTTTTCGACGCAGTCGTGCAGCCGGGCGAAATCACCGATCTGCGCAGCGATATCAATGATCCGGCACCGCTGGCCAATGCAATGGCCGATGCGGCGCCTGAACTGGTCGTGCATTTCGCCGCTCAGCCCCTCGTACGGCGCGGTTATTCCGAACCTGCGTTGACCTTTGCCACCAACCTGATGGGGACAGTTAACGTGCTGGAAGCGGTGCGCGCCTGCCCGTCGGTACGGGCGGTTCTGGTGATCACCACCGACAAGGTCTACCGTAACGAAGACTGGGTCTGGAGTTATCGGGAAACGGATCAACTGGGCGGGCTTGATCCCTATAGCGCGTCCAAGGCCTGTACCGAACTGGCTGTGGCCAGCTACCGCGCCAGTGTTCTGGATGGCCCTTTGATCGCCACCGCGCGGGCAGGCAATGTGATCGGCGGCGGGGATTGGGCGCAGGATCGGTTGATCCCAGATCTGGTTCGCGCCTTCATCGCAGGCGACACCACACAAATCCGCAACCCGCACGCCACGCGGCCTTGGGAGTTCGTTCTCGAACCGCTGATGGTGTATCTTAAACTTTGCGAAAAGCTGCTGGGTGGCGACGCAGAGTTTGCCGAAGCCTGGAACGTGGGGCCCGCGCGCGAAGATGCCTGGCCCGTGCACAAGATCGCCGATCGCGCCTGTCAGGTTTGGGGCGATGGCGCCCGGTGGGAGACGGAGGCCGATATCTCCGCCCATCCCAAAGAAAGCAAGCTGCTGACGCTTGATCCCAGCAAAGTGCATGATGCGCTGGGATATACGCCGCTTTTGCACATTGACGGCGCACTGGACTGGACGTTTGAGGTTTATCGTGCGCAGACCGATGCTGCCGCGATGCGGACCATCGCATTAAACCAGATCCAAGCCTATCTAGACGCGCCCATGTTTCGCACGTGATGCCAGTGTAGTCACGCCGGCCGGTAGATCTCTTCCACCCAGCCCGTGCGCATCCAATAGGGCACCCGGCTTTCGCGATTGAAATCCTTTTCCGCCAATTCAGACACAGAATGTTGGCGTTCTTCCCCGTTCGAAACGCGGCTTTCCTGATTGATGGACAAAACCATGCCGGCCTTGCGCGCGAAGTTGAGATACATTTGCCCAACGCTTGGTGGCATTTCCGGCAGACTGTCGACATTCAAAACGCAATCAACCGACCAATCGACCTGATCCGGCGCGGTGCTTGGCACCAAAGTGATCGGCTGATTTTGATCAGGGAAAAGGCCAACCTCACCCGCACCCAGAGACCCGCCCAGGATCAAATACTGCGTTGCGGACACGGTTGGCAGATCCACGATCGAATATGTCTTCACCCCGTAGCGGCGCGCAAAGAACGCCACGTAACCAGATCCACCGCCGATTTCGACGCAAGATCGGACGTCCAAATTGGCAAGCCGGTGCGCGACATACATGGAGTCGAAATGCCGCTCGCAGAAAATACCGCGCCGGTTGACAATGCCGTATAGCGATCCGTCAACACTCGGCGGTGAGATATCGATGCCAAGCCGCTCTTCGACCGCATCAAGCAGGTCGTCAAATTTGCCAACGTCGCGGGAATAATCGGCGACATGTTCTGGACTGACAACGTTCAAAACACCAACAGCTTCGCAAAGCCGATGCAGCTTATCTATAATCATCGCGGCCGAATAGGCTCGGCTTGCCGGGGTGTCGCGCAGACGCGTGAAGTGAACAGAGGATTGTCCGAACCCATGGGTCAGAGGTGTCTGGTAGAGATGGGAACAGATGCTTTTGAAACTGGGTTCATCACCCGTGGCCAAAACCCTCATATGATCGAGGTGATCGCGTATGTAGCCTTCCCACAGAGATGCCCCATCACCGTCAATCTGGGTGAGTTTTTCGGCATGGATGAACTTGGCTAAAGCCCTGGCTTCCGACACAACATCCGGGCGGGTGGCACCCACCCCAAAGTCAAAGCACGCTTCTGCAACCGGCAAAAGAATGGGTCGTCCAGATGAGGGCGGGCCGGGGTGATGCAAAAATTCCAAAAACCAGTCCTCAATCCACGATTTCCACCATCGGTTTAATAGGTGATGGTGGAAAGCATGTCTAAGGCTTTCATGCTGACTGCATGGATGACGAGCAAGCGCAGGCGTTGCTATCGAAACCCGTCCTTGATTTTAGAACCAGCGCCCGATGGCAGTGTAGTTCATGGTCACAGCGTTGGTATCTGAATCACTGCTCAGCCGCACGGCCCGGTACCCGAAAAAGCCCCAAGTCGCGATCGAGGAATAGGTCGGCGTGAAGACCCTGGATGCTGTCGTAGGCCCACCGCCATAAATGTAGTGGCTCACATTCAGGATCGGCGGCACGGCGAATTCGCGGGGGAAAACAAGCCCCGCCCCACCAGCCGGGCAGGCATAGGGATCCGCGAATGTACCGCTGCCTTCTGCCGTGGGGTTGCCCAGATTGATCACGTTGGAACAAATCTGCGTCCCATCCGCGAAACGCACATATTCGCCATGAATGGTCAGCCCGCGTTCCACCACCCCGCCCGTGGGCACACCGCCGGTCTGAGAGACCGTGCTCACAATCGTGCCTTGATCATATACACGGGCCCAAGGGGTCCAGGCGCTGGTGGTCGCGTTGTATGACCGGGTATAGGTCATCCCACCCACGTCACCGCGATAGGTGAAGTCCTGTGAGGCCCAGTTGCCGGAAACACGCCGCACCACCAGTTCGCCGTCGGTTTGACCATCTGGGTATGTGCCCGGCACCGTGGCCGAGGCGACGCTGTAAAACCCAACGGGCAGCGCGGGGTTATCGAGATCATCGGGCGCAGGTGCCTGGCTCGTCTCTCCCAGGCCAAAAGCGCCTACCGTCATAATAGCGCCCGTCGTGGCATCTGCGGGTTGGGATTGAACCGCCGCACCCGTGATCTGGCCACTTGCGGCATCCACTACAAATGATTCCACCCAGTTGGTCCCATCAGGTGACACTTTCACATGGAAATCATCATCGCCCGCCAGGCCCATTTCAGCTCGGCCTCCAAAATTCGATTGGTACAGCAAAGATGCCGTATCCGCCGCACCTGCCTTGTTGATTTTCAACTGATGACCGGCCCCTTCATGGGTGAGCAAGCTGGCCTCAGACGCCACCGCCAAACGGTTGGTGGCATCAGCAGAAGTGTTAATCCCCAGCTCTGAAAAACTGCCCGCGGTCGCCTGCCATGTGTCCGCGTGATAGGCCAAAAGCGCACTTGCCTGCAGATCCCAGGCCAGCCACCCTTCCTGCGGGGCGATGAATTGCCAAAAACTGCCATTCCATTTGGCGAGCGTATCATCTTGGCCGGCCCAGGCATCGGTCGCGCCTGTCCCCAATGCATAAATATCGCCCACACCGGGCGTCGTGGGCGGTGTCGTGGCACCCTGTTCTTGAATGACAAGCTGAGTGATGCCGTCAAGCAGCGCCAGAGCTTCGTTATGGGTGACATGTTTTTGCGCCTGTGACGGCTGGATCAGAGGCAGCCCCAACCGGGCGGTAATGTCAGTCATGGCCAGTATGTCCTTGCGTGACGGTCAGATCGACCCGGGTTCTATGAAGACCGGGTTAATCACGGGTCAGCAGGGCGTACGGTGCAACGCTTAGGAACGGGTCAGCCGATCAACAGCCGCCGACGCATAACCCGTTCACCCAAAAGGCCAAGAACCAACATGCCCAGCGCGACTGCCATGACATATCCCTTGTCCAGGACCTGATCGGGATAGCCTGGGTAATATGCCGTGCGCATCCATTCGGTTGCATGAAGAACGGGGTTCCATTCCAGGATCGCCACGACAGGTTCGGGCAGGAAAGCAACCACGTAGAACGACCCCGAAGAAATGTAGAAGACAATCAGCGAAAGCGCCCATACCGTGGCGAAGGCATCTGTGATCATGGTGATCAGACTCACCACAAGCCCAATCGAAATGCCCAAGAGTATCGCAATCAGAAACGCCTGAAAGGCCTGCACGGGATAGGCAGGCATAGGATTGGAACCAAGCGCGAAAAGTACGGCAAAAACCGCTGCCGCCATCCAGATCGCGCTCATGACTTCCAGAATGGCGCGACCCATCACGATCTCCAGCATCCCGACGATTGGATAGGCCAGCATGGGCCGGTTCATCACCAGCGACATCGACATATATCGCGATACATACATAAAAGTCAGCGTCGGGATCAGGCCACTGGCCAAAAAGATGTTGATGTCCTCCCCATATTCAAACCGGGCACCCACCAAATTGTTGAGAAGCAGCAGTGCGAAAAGATGCACGAACGGGAACATGGGCACGATCAGAAAGCCTAACCCGTGATTGAAGAACCGCGTGCGCAGATCGCGCAGTATCACCGCGCCCATGATATTGCGCTGCTCCACGATAGCCTGAGCAAAGGTCTGACGCTTGGGAATTACGACCTTCTGCATCTGGCTCATGGATCAGTCCAAGCGCCGTTGCAGCATGTTCAACGCCAAGGCAGCGATCCCCCAAGCGGCAAGGCACAGGATCAACAGCTTCGCGATTTCGAGGGAATAAACCGGATAAACGCTGTCTTCCGGCAAAGCAGGGCGCATAAACCGGTCAAGATAGAGCATCTGTACCGAGTTCAGCAGCCGGGCCTGTTCCAGTTCTGTTGCGGCGGCTTTGAAGCGATCTTGCGCCACTTCAACCTCAACCTCCAATGCGTCGAACCGTTTCTGATTGTTGGAAAGTGAGGCCGCATCGCCCGTTTGCGCACTGGCCAACTCGGCTTCCAGACGCTCCAACTGTTCGGTTCTCACCGAAATGGCCTGATCGAAACGTTTAATGTTGATATGGGTTTCTGGCACCTCAAGCAGCAAGGTCGCGCGACGGTTCTCCAAATCAATCAACTCAGTTCTCAGCGCCTTGATCACGTCGGACAGCGCCTCTGCCTCAAGCTCCACATCGAAGACGCCGGTTTCATTTTGCAATGCGGCATAGCGTGCCCGGGTATCGCGCAACTGGTCAGAGGCCGTATCAAAATTCCGCTCTGCAACCTCGAGCACAGACGACCAAATCTCCCCGTTCAGTTGGTTGACCCGCTCTTCGGCAAGGCCAAACACCGCTTCCAGCACATCGCGTGCCTCTTCGGGTGTAAAGGCACGCACCTTGACCGTCACGATACCACTGACAGAACTAACATCCGCGTCGATGAAATCCTCGAAATAGGCGGCCTTGTCCTCCTGCCCCTGATCCGGCTTCAACCGCCACCAGCCATCGATCTCCGGCTGACCATAGACACTATCTAAAGACACCTCTTCATCCAGACGATGGACAAGCGAAGGACTCCCCAGGAAATTCACCACCACCAACGTGTCTTGCACGATCTTGAGAGAGGCGACATTGGCATCACTCGGCGTCTGGTCATTGGGCAACGCTGGCAAAGCAGAGCGCAAAACAAAACGCGTCTCCGCCTCATATTGGGGCGACACGACAAAAGTGAAGTAACTCAACCCCGCCCCGAGGGGCAGCGCAAAAAACAGCAAACAGGCCAAGACATACATGACCCGAAATGCCAGATCGCGACGGCGCGGGCGCAGACCCAGCGCGCGGTAAATGCCGCGCCGCGTCCCGCTTTCCATGGACAACCGACGCGCCGCCTCGCGCAGATGCTCTGACACCTGTCGGCCTTGCGCATCAACCGGCGCGGTCGTGCGGGGCGTGGTCAACGCGGTATGCCTGCTTTCGTCGTTCACGCGGCGGGTTCCCCTTGGCGGTTGCCGGACAGTCTAACGGTCATTTGTTCAAACGCATATAAGATGCAATGGCTTCATCCACATTTCCGAAAGGGCGCAATTCCCCATCGACAAGCACGAGCGCCCGATCACAGAAATTGCTGATCATGCCCATGTCATGGGACACCATGATCAGGTTGGATCGCGCGCGCCGTGCCTCAAAGACATCTGCACAGCGCTGCTGAAAACGGGCGTCGCCGACGGACACGACCTCATCAATCAGGTAGCAATCAAATTCGACCGCCATGGACAGACCAAAAGCCAACCGGGCCGTCATACCGGTGGAGTAAGTCTTGATCGGTTGGTTCAGATAGGCGCCCAACTCCGAAAAATCCGCCACGAAATCGAGGATCCTTTCATAATCCTCACCATACGCACGGGCCACGAATTTCAGGTTTTCCCGCCCGCTCATCAGCGGATTGAACCCATTGGCAAAGCCCAGCGGCCAGGACACGCGGACATCGCGCCGAATGCTTCCGGAATTGGGCAGTTCCAGCCCCGCCAGCAACCGAATGGTGGATGATTTCCCTGCGCCGTTCACTCCCAATAGGCCATAGGAAAACCCGGACTGAAAATACATCGACTGCTGTTTGAGGATATAGCGACGCTGCCCCTCAAAATTGTAGTACTTATCCACCTGGTTCATGAAAATCATGGGCTAGCTCCGATGATCTTCTATGGCCGCCCAAATCAGCACAAAGGTGGCCCAAGCGGCCCAACAACAGCTGACAAGCAGAACCCAAAGGGCAAATCGTTTTGGCTGACTGGGTTCCGACGGTTCAATCGGCGGTGCAAACACGGACACAAATGTCGATTGCTGCTGTGTAGTGGACTTGGCGAGGTCATAGTTCCGGCTGGCAGACCGATAGAGGCTTTCCGCCAGAAGTCTCTCCGTCTCCAACTCCGTGATCTGCGCAAAGAACGCGGACAACTCTCCTGCTTCTTGTTCGACCCCCGCCATTTGCTGGCGTTGAGTCGCAATCTGATCATCCAGCGTGGTGATCCGATTGCGCAATTGGTCCAGCCGAGGGGAACCTGTCACCCCGCTGGCCTGCAGGGTGCGCAACTCAGCTTCGGTATCAAGCCGGTCCAGGAACAGCGTCGCGATCAATTCCGTCGACACGCCCGCTTCAGTCACGGGGTTCAAAATCCCAGCCTCATTCTGAAGGTTGCGAAGATCATCAAGCCGCCGGATGTAGACGTTGAGCGCCTTGTCGAGCTCTTCCTCTGCGCGCAACAACAAATCCTGTTTGGCCTGCGCAGACAGCTTTTCAATCAGCCCCGCAGCCAGGTCTATGGCGGCTTGGGAAATCAGAACGGCATCCTCGGGCGAAAAGGCCCTAACGGTGAACTGTATGATCCCAGATGGGCCATCCACATAGGAAATTGTCTGCCGCTGCCAATACCGGTGCAGCTCTTCGATACTGGCCTCAGCATCCAGCCGGGACAGATCATCAATGCCTTGGCGGCTGAACAACGCGCGCAGATCCACATCCACCTGCAGATCCTTCACGATATCCACAGATTTCAAATAGTTGACGAGGATATGCGCATCCTGAACCACGGCTGCCCCACCCAGCATAGTCACCCGGTTGGCGCCTTCATTTTCTGCGGTCTGTAAGCCAATGGTCCGCACCACCAAACGGCTTTCAGTTTCAAACTGGTCGCTGGCGATCACGGCATAGTAATACCCGCCAAGGATCGCGGGAATGAAAACACCAAGAAAAAGCAAAAGCCTTGAGAAAAAACGCATCGGAGAGGCAATGCGCACCTTATTGAGCCGCCGCCGTTTTTTCTGCGGTTGCTCAGCGCTGAACCAGCGCGGCATTTGGGCATCCTGTACGGTTACAGGCGTGGCAGATGTTTCCGTTGGTGGAAGGGGTTGCACGTAAATCAGCCCTCTGATGTCGTCCAATCGCGAACCGCAGAGATGACCACCCGGTTTCGCATCATCGTCTATGTATCGCATGTGTCGGGTCAGGTCTATTGCCCGGCGGTGCAGCGCGAATGCTGTATTTCTGCCCCGCAACGCCTTAGGATGCGGTAAAAACAGGAAAAGAAGGTCGCGTTGCGATCAAAGAGCCGTCGTTGGGGCAAGCATTGAGCGACATGACCATCATTCAGATCCTCATGGGCGTGCATCAGGGCGAGGCGTTTCTGCCCACCCAGTTGCAAAGTCTCAGGGACCAAAGCGATGCAAATTGGCGGCTTTTAGTGAGTGATGACAGCCCAGATGCAGCCAGCCAAACTGTTTTGGCGGCCTTTTCCGCGGACCTCGCCCAGGAAATCCAGGTCATCGACGGACCTAAGGCGGGGTTTGCAGCAAATTACATGCATCTCATGCGGCAGGCTGAACCCGGTTTCGTGGCCATGGCGGATCAGGACGATCTGTGGTTGCCCGATAAACTGGCGCGGGCGCGCGCGGCATTGGCAGCCGTGCCAGAGGACAAACCCGCGCTTTATTGTGCGAAGGTACAGCCTTGGAATGGCACGCATTCAGTCGGGCCGCCCTTTCCGCTTTTGCACCGCCCAACAGGTTTCGCCAATGCGCTGATCGAAAACGTGGCTACCGGTAACACGATCCTGCTGAACCCCGCCGCGGCCACCCTTGCCAGGGAAATGGCGGCGCGCACGGGTGATGTCTTCGCCCATGACTGGTGGCTGTATCTTTTGATCTCTGGCGCGGGTGGTACTGTCATCCACGATGATGGCCCTCCTGTCGTTATGTATCGGCAGCATCATGGCAATGCCATCGGCGCAGGGCGTGGAATTCTAGCACAATTTGACCGCAAGCGCGCAGTGCTGAAAGGAGCTTTTGCGCAACGTTTGTCTTTGAATATTTCCGCACTGGATGTGGCGCGGGATCGTCTCACACCGGACAACCTGCGCCTTTTGGATGCATTCAAGGCTGCGCGATCAAAGCATGGTCTGGCGCGGGTCTCTTCGATGCGGCGGATAGGTGTCTATCGGCAACGCACGCTGGGCACGCTGGGCTTTCTAGGGGCGACAGCACTTGGCCTGGTCTAAACCGCATATCGTATTGGTGGGCGGCGACGGTGGCCCCTCTGGTGTGCCGCGTCACATCACAAATCTGGTGCGGGCAATAAAAGACGATGCCCAAGTGACGGTGCTGAGCGAGGCCAACCATGGCGGGTATAACGAAGTCACCTCACTCGGCGCCCAACATGTGGCGCTTCCGGGATTGGCCAGTCGGTTGAATCCCAACAACATCATCCGCGGACAATCCGCTCTGGCAAACTGGCTGTCCGACGCACAGGCGGATTTGGTTTGGGGTCATGCCCGTATGCCGGTGATCTACTTGCGGCGGCTTTTGCAATCGGGCCGTTGGACGCCAACGCCCGCGACTAAAGTCGCACTTAGCTATCATGGCCTGCCCTTCGGGAAGGGTGCGCGGTTCGGCATGGGGGCGTTTTCGCTTTACATTGAAAGGCAGCTTTTGAAAGGCAGCATGCCACTGGATCTGGTTTTTCTCACAGAGGATCAACAGGCTTGTATGCTGGCCGAAATAGGTTCTGACATTGCCCAAGAACGCTGTCACATCCTCGGAAACGCGTCACATCTTGGCGTTCTGCCGGAGGACACGCCGCGCGATGTTTCTGGCCGGCACCTGGTCATGACGGGGCGCACGGGATGGCAAAAGAACTATGAAGCGGCGTTGCGGCTTTTGCGGCACCTTCCCGATGACGTTACGCTCAGCCTTTGTGGCCCTGGCACCGACAGGCCCGCTTTTACGGAACGCGCTCGGCGCTTGGCTGGGCCTGCCGCATCGCGCCTGCGCCTGCTTGGCCCGTTGTCGGATGTGCGGCATCTTTTGGCCGCTGCGGATGGCTACTTGCTCACGTCTCGCTACGAAGGTCAGCCAATCGGTGCAATTGAGGCCATGGAAGCTGGTCTCCCCCTGATCCTGTCGACATTCGAAGGCGCACACGGATTGACCCAAGATCACCCGCTCGCCTTGCTTCTTGATGGAAGCGAAAGCGATCAGGCGGCAGCGATTGACCAGATGTTGTCGCGCTACTTGGCCAACCGATCAGAGGCCCAGCGCCAGATCAGGGAGTTTTGGGCCACACGGTACACGCCCGATCGTTTCGACACCGCCGCGCGAGCCCTTGTGTTCGAGAAGATTCTGGCCTGAGGGCTATGCCAGCGCACCTCAGATGTGCCACAAAGCGATCAAAAGGACCGGCGCTTGATGATTTTGGTTTTCGGCACCACTGGCCAGGTGGCAAGATCCCTTGCCGATCTGCAGGGAGATCGCGAGATAATTTTCCTGGGCCGAAATGTGGTTGATCTGACCGCACCCGAAATCTGCGCGGAATTGATCCTGTCCAAACGCCCCAGCGTCGTATTGAACGCCGCCGCCTACACGGCCGTGGATCTTGCCGAAGAAGAGGAGACGTTGGCGCGCACCGTTAACGCCGTTGCACCCGGCACAATGGCCGCAGCTTGCACCGATCTGGGTGTTCCGTTTTGCCATGTGTCGACCGACTACGTGTTTTCAGGTTCTGGCGTGAATCCGTACAAGACGCACGATACCACTGACCCCCAAAACGCCTATGGCCGCACCAAACTGGCGGGAGAAGACGCCGTGCGCGCGGCGGGTGGCCAATACGCGATCCTGCGCACCTCTTGGGTGTTTTCGGAATACGGCGGCAATTTCGTAAAAACCATGCTGCGCCTATCAGAGACACGCAATGCGTTGAACGTTGTGGATGACCAGATCGGCGGCCCAACCCCGGCCCGGGGCATTGCAGAGGCGTTGCTGACAGTGGCGGATGCCCTGCGCGATGGGCAAACGGGCGGAACTTATCACTACACCGGAACGCCAGACGTATCTTGGGCAGCGTTCGCGCGTGGCATCTTCGATAGAGCGGGCCGCGACATCACCGTTACTGGCATTCCAACCACCGATTACCCCACACCCGCCAGGCGCCCGCTCAATTCAAGGCTGGACTGCAGCGCGATTTTGGCTGATTTCGGGATCAAACAACCCTCCTGGCAGGCAGAGCTTGACCGCATTCTGAAGGATCTGACATGACCGCACGCAAAGGGATCATTCTGGCTGGCGGCTCGGGCACCCGGCTTTATCCGATCACTATGGGTGTCTCGAAACAGCTGCTGCCGATTTATGATAAACCGATGGTGTTTTACCCCCTATCGGTCCTGATGCTGGCTGGCATTCGCGACATTTTGGTGATCACCACCCCCTCCGATCAGGCGCAGTTTCGACGCACCTTGGGCGATGGGTCTCAATGGGGCATTTCGCTCAGCTATATTGAACAGCCCTCCCCCGATGGACTGGCGCAGGCCTATATTCTGGCCAAAGACTTCTTGAATGGCGCGCCATCGGCCATGGTGCTGGGCGATAATATCTTCTTCGGAAACGCCCTGCCGGATAGGCTGGCAGAAGCCGATGCAGTGGAAAGCGGTGGCACCGTCTTCGGCTACCGCGTGGCAGACCCAGAACGCTATGGAGTGGTGGATTTCGCGCCCGACGGGACAGTCAAAACCATTATTGAGAAACCCAAAACACCGCCGTCAAACTATGCGGTCACGGGGCTCTATTTCCTCGACGGTACCGCGTCTGAGCGCGCCGAACAGGTGCAGCCATCTGATCGGGGGGAACTGGAAATCACCTCGCTTCTTGAGATGTATCTGGCCGATGGGCAATTGAACGTGCAGCAGATGGGGCGCGGCTATGCCTGGCTTGATACCGGCACGCATGCATCTTTGCTGGATGCGGGGAATTTCGTGCGCACCCTGTCAGACAGGCAAGGCCAGCAGGTCGGTTGCCCAGAGGAGATTGCCTTTGAACAACGCTGGATCACATCCGAGGAATTGGCAGAACGGGCGGAGCTTTTCGCGAAAACGAATTACGGCACTTACTTGAAGAGGCTTCTGTCCGGCTCTGCAAAATAATGACTAGGGCAAAGTGGACGAGCGCTTCAGTTTTTTTGCCTACGCCCTGGATCAAATCGGCAGGTCAATGCCAATGGGCCCTCCTGATCGCTTGGAACTTGAGGAAACCATTCAAACCATGAAATAAACATTCAGCCCTTGGTCACAGAAAAACCACATTTTTTACCGTTAAAAAACCATTTCTGACCCGTAAATCGCAACAAATGTTAAATCGGTGAATCAGTGTCTGCCAATGCACCTTTCAAATGCCATCAGGCCTACAATGTATCTGGCACCTCTTCGGTGCTGTTGGCTATGCTATTGGCCATGGGGGTCATCGTGACAGGCTCGAACAGCGCATCCGCCAAACAAAAACCGCGCCCGGTTGTAGCCTTGATCTGCGATGCAGACCTGAATCTGTGCCGTGCAGTGGTGCAAGCTTTGGCAGATATGGCACCGGGCCAAATTTATCGCATTAACCCTGAACCGATCCCAGATCAGGCCTTACAATTGCACTTGCACGCTGATTCCGAAATAGGTCGTCTGACTTGGGGCAAAAGCGATGGGGTACGCATTGTTCGCACAGAACAAAACAACGACGTTTTCGCACGACAAATCATCGCACGGGCCGGATCAGATCTTCAGCTAGCCTTGAACTCAAATGGAGAAAGCGCGAAGTAGGCTTCGCGCAATAGGAGCAAAGTAAACCATGTGCAACGTCTGCATGATGACGCAAACATTCGTCCCGGACCGGCATCAGCCGGGCCAACCGTTGTTTGAAGGCATTGCGCAGAACTTTGCGAACACCTTCACCGAAACGACAGATGCCGCCGACAGCACCGCGACAACCTACACGATGGGCGTGGGCGACACGTTCCAAGGTTCTATCGGCACCGGCGGTGATGTGGATTGGATCAAGATCGACTTTGAAGCAGG
>JBCCAJ010000110.1:0-7596 GCA_039814845.1 Pseudomonadota bacterium
GACCCAGGTGTCCCCAATCTTTGGATCATCGACGACTTTGTCGTGTGAATCCTTCGCGGTCCCGTGAATCTCGGTCTTGCCATGGCCGATCATGCCACGGCTCAGCAGCAGCGGATCCCAGGTGGTGTCGATGTCGCCGTTATTGGCAAAGATGATGTCCACATTGACATCTGCCTCAACGGGATTGTCTTCGGTGCCTATTTGCAGATGACTGCCCGGTGTGGTCACAATCGTATCAACGATCATCTGTGAATCCACATCCGTGGCGAATTCCAGCTTGCCGTCCACACGTACAGTAAAGAGACGCGCGTCACTGACATGGTCATAAGTCATGTGCACGCCTTCCGGGATCAGAACGCGCGCGTCATCGCCCGGCACTTCGCCGTTGTGCCAGTTCGACGGATCGTCCCAATCCCCATGGCTGATTGCGATATGTGTGGCTTCGTCACGTGGAACCAGGTCCATCGCGGCCATGTGCTCTCCGGCTTTGTCAGAGCCGTGGTCATGGCTGTGCACCTCTGGGCTTGCCCGCACAGCCGCGACAAAGGCTGCAATGTCATCTTGTGTTTCCGGCAGTGGGATTGCCGCTGATCCCATATCGTGGCCGTCATGGTCGCCGTGATCCATCGGTGTATCACCGTCCGCCATGTCATGGTCGCCGTGGTCCATGGGCGTATCATTGTCTGCCATGTCATGATCGCCATGATCCATGGGCGCATCATCGTCTGCCATGTCGTGATCGCCGTGGTCCATCGGTGTATCACCGTCGGCCATGTCATGGTCGCCGTGATCCATGGGCGTATCATCGTCTGCCATGTCGTGATCGCCGTGATCCATGGGCGTATCATCGTCTGCCATGTCATGATCGCCATGATCCATGGGCGTATCATCATCGGCCATGTCAGGGTCGCCATGGTCCATAGGCGTATCGCCGCTGGCCATGTCAGGATCGCCGTGGTCGTGAGTGTCCTCAGGTTCGACAATCACTGGCACCACCACTTCCGCCTGTGCAGGGGGGGGCGCTTGTGGGGACGTGTCGCTGGGCTTGCCACCAGAACCGGCAGCAGCGGCCAAAGCACCCAGACCTCCGAAAATCAGTAAAAAGCCCAGCATCCTAACAGCTCCCCGGAATAGAGGCCCGGATCGGCGCGCGATCTGTGTGATGGGGACAGGAGGTATCAACATTCTCTGAGAATGCGCTCACTTCCAGAAAAGGTGTAGACATAATTTGAGCTCGTCTTTCTAGGTCCGCGGAAATGGTTAATCCCGGGTTTCACATCAACCAATAGTTAGGTTTTGTGCTGATTTATGGTTAACGTCGTGACAGCTAATGGACGATTTTGTGCCCAGATTATGGCTTTTTGCCTCATTCTCCGTTTCTCGCTGCCAGTTTGGTCGTAAAGGGAAATGCGTAAGGTGCCAATGATGCTGGCCCGGGCCGCGCGTCATTGGCGAAAAATTTCCTACAGGTGCGTATGGTCTTAAGTGGAATTTGGGATACGTGCGCGCATGATTGCTGACGTTTCAAGGGGCGAAATGGGCGGACCCAAACGTATGGGAGAGTGGAGAAGAATCATTTAAATCATTGTTTAAAATCATATTTTTTTAGAAATAGAATTTCACCTTCAACCTCAAGTAGCGTAAGTGCGTAATGTGATTTATGTGAAATAAGATGATGCAAGGGCACCGTGTTCAATGCCGCTTATGGCCCGGCGCCATACTGCTGAGTGAGTGTGTTTTCCTTATCGCGGTCCGGGTCTTCACGCCTGTTTGTGAAGAGGACTGTGGCAAGGCGCGCCCCGTTTCAAATCTTCAGCTTCTTGAAGACACCTTCGGGGATGTTGCGGATGATCAGCATCACCAATTGCCAGATTCGGCGCACATAGATGACATTTTTGCCAACCGTGACGGCGCGATGAACCGCCTCGGCCACCTCATCCGGCTGCGCGGTCAGCTTTTCGGGCAGATCCAGATCTTCGGTCATCTTGGTGGCCACAAAACCGGGCAGTACCGTGACCACATGCACACCTTCTTTGGCCAGCCGGTTGCGCAGACCTGACAAGAACGCGGTAAAGCCTGCCTTGGCCGACCCATAGACGTAGTTTGTTGCACGTCCCCGCTCGCCTGCGACCGAGCTGATGCCGACAAGTGTTCCCGCCCCCCGGGCCGCAAAGCGATTGGCCAAAGCCCCCAACATCAAGGCAGGCCCTTCGAAGTTGGAGCGCAAATCGCGCGTGGCGGCGGCAAGGTCGCTCTCATTATCGGATTGCTCGCCCATCGTGCCCACGGCTGAGACGGCGATATGCGGCAAAGTTGGCAGGCCATCGATGAAGGGTTCAAACTGCGCCGTCTCCAGCGCATCGAACTCGTGCAGCGTGACCTCGACATTGTAGCGCAGGGCCAGATCGGTGCGCTCGGCCTCAAGCGTGCTTGCATTGCGCGCGGCCAGTTGGATGGGATGGCCTGCCTTGGCAAAGCGATGGGCCATCGCCATCGCCATGTCAGAACGGGCGCCAAGGATCAGAACAGCGCGGGTGGTCATAGGGCAAGCCTTTGTGATTGGGCCGAGGCGAAAGTCTCGGCTCGGTTTTTGTCATGGCGCATTTTCAGGAACGCCTCGATGCGCGGGTCGGATTTGCGCAATGTCTCGGCACTCATGCGGGCGTCTTTGGCGAGGTAAAACCGACCCGCATGATCCAGCGTGATTGCATCAAGCCGCTCCATCAGTTTGAGGGTGCGCGCGTTGACCGGGAAATCCAGCGCCAGCGTGTAACCTTCCATCGGGAAGGAAAAGCGGCTCTGTTGCGGGCCCATGCGCTTGAGCACCGCCAGAAAGGAGCCCACCCCCGCATCTGAAATTGCGCTGAGCAAGGCGGTCATCCCGGCCCGCGACGCCTCAAGCGGGAGCACACATTGGAACTGGGCAAAGCCGCGCCGCCCGTAGATACGGTTCCAGTTCAGGATGGCATCAAGCGGATAGAAATAGCTGTCCCAGTCCACCAGCGCGTCCCCTGCACTTCGGGTGCCCTTCCAGTAATAGAGACTGTTAAAGGCCCGCACGCTCAGCCCGTTCATGAAAAAGGCAGGGGGCGAAAAAGGCACCGAAAGCTTGCGTTTTGTCTTGGTCTCAAAGGGGCGTTTGCGGCGGGGTCTGGGCAAGTCGTCAAGGGCCGCATGTTCGCCCAGCATGACCAGCGACCGCCCCTGCTGTGCGCCCTTGCTCAGGCAGTCGATCCAGGCCACGGAATAGGTGGCATCGCCGTGGGCCTCGAAGGTGTCGATGGTTTCATTAAGGTCGCCTGTTGGGATCATCTGTTGCCGGATCCAGCCGCTTTCTACCGGGCGCAGACGGACAGCGGCGCGCAGGATCACCCCCGACAGTCCCATACAGCCCACAGTCCATTCAAAAAGCGCTTTATTGCGCCGCGCACTGCAACGGGTGATCGTGCCGTCCGGTTCCATGACGTCGATCCAGTCGACAAAGGCGCCAAAGCTACCGTCAACGTGGTGGTTCTTGCCATGCACATCCGCTGCGATCATGCCGCCAAGGGTCACGAACTTGGTGCCCGGTGTGACCGGAAGAAACCAGCCATGCGGCAGGAAGGCTGCAATGATATCGCCTGCCAGAACGGCACTTTCGGCCACAAGCACGCCGGTCTTGTCGTCAAAGGATATCATGCGGTTGAAGTGGCGCATGTGAATGGTGTTGGTCTCGCTCAGCGCGCTGTCGCCATATGCCCGCCCGTTGCCGCGGGCAATGGCGCCTGTTTCGGCCACAAGGGTTTGCAATGCCGCCTCATCCCGGGGCGCGCGCAGGTCTACATCATGTGTGGGATAGCGCCCCCAGCCTGCCAGTTTCATATGGCATGCTCCAACCTGGTGTCGGTAAAGACAAAGCGGCGGTCGAGGTTGTATTTCACCACATAGCCAACGGTAAGGCCCAGCACCGCGCCCAATTCGCGCATGACATCCGTCTTCCAGGTGAGCCAAAAGGCGGTTTCCGTGCCCCAGAAGATCGCCGTGGTGACAAGCCCCATCGCGGTATAAAGCCCGAATTTCTTGCCATGGGCTTTGACGCCTGTGCTGGTATCGCCAAAGATCCAGCGTTTATCGAGCACGTATTTCACCACCAGCCCGATAAGGGTGCCTGCCCCCACGGCGGCCATGAACCACAAGGCGGTCTCGCCCCCCATCAACACCAGCCGCTGGATTGCCAGATTTGCAATCGTGGCCAGCACCGCAAAGACGGCGTAGCGGAAAACGAGGGTTTTCAGGGTCACGCCAGCGCTCCGACTGTGGCCAGAGCAAAAATCACCGCAGCGCAGATCTGGCTGTTCCGGTCTTTGGCCGCAAACAGGACGGGGTCGTCATTCATATGGCCGCGATGGGTGATTATGACGATCCGGCTGATCCAGTACAGCAGCACAAAGCAGATCCCCCAAAGGGCGGCCGGATTGGCATAAAGGTCCGCCACGACCGGCGAATTGACATATAGCGCCATCACGAGGATCGACATATAGCCCGCCCCAATGGACATCATGGAGATGATGTCGAGGTCCTTGACCGTATAGCCGCGCCCGCTGGCATCCAGCTTGCCACGCTCGGCCATATCCACCAGCTCCGCCTGCCGTTTGACAGCCGCCATGGAGAAGAAAAAGAAGATCGAAAAGGCGAGCAGCCAGACCGAAAGTTCGATCCCCGTGGCAACCCCGCCTGCGATGATCCGCATGGTATAAAGCCCGGCCAACACGCAGATATCGACCACGGCCCGTCGCTTGAGCGTGAGGGAATAGGCCAGCGTGACGACATAATAGACAAGCATCGTCGCAAAAAACGCCCCCCCCAGCAGCAAGGCCAAAAGGGCCCCTGCCCCCAGCAGGCCTGTGGCCATCCCTGTCCCATGGGCAATGGGCACGGTGCCTGCGGCAAAGGGCCGTTTGCATTTACGCGGATGGGCGCGGTCGACCTTGAGGTCCAGCAGATCGTTCAGCACATAGACACTGGAGGCCACAAGCGAGAAAGAGATAAAGGCCAGCAGGCTGGTCAGAAACGTGGCGCCCGTGATCTGATGCGCCGCCAGCATCGGCAGGAAGACAAGGATGTTCTTGAGCCACTGATGCGGGCGTAGCGCCTTGAGATAAGGTTGGGCACTGGGCGCGCTGCTTGAAATCTCATGTACTGGCGTGTCCAGTTTGGCCACCTGCGCGCGCAGTGTATCTGGCACATCGACGGTGATCGCCAGATCGACAGCCTCCCATACCGGCAGATCAGCCGTGGTATCGCCCATATAGGCCAGACGTTTGTCGCCATAGGTCTCTTTCAGAAAGGCCGCCTTGTTCGCACCTTTGAGATTGATGCCATCCTTTGTGCCGTGGACCTCATCAAACAGGCCCAGATGCACGGCAATGTCCTGGGCCAGGGTCTGATCGGTGGCGGTGACCAATGCGGTGCGAATGCCTTCGGCGCGACGGGCCCGGACATAGGCGATGACATCTTCGTTATAGGGCAATGTGGGGATATCCACCTCTGCCACTTCGCTGAGATATTGCTTGAGCGCTGGCTTGCCTTGGCGCAGGGCAAGCCCGGCCCGTATCGGACTGCGCCAGTCCTGCCCAAGTGCGGCCCAAAAGCTTTCATACAGCATGTCCGAACGCAAAAGCGTGCCGTCCAGATCAACGACAAGAATGTCTGCGGGAAAATCTTTACGGCTCACGGGGGCGCGCTCAACTGTTACTGCAATCCGGTGGTTGTTGCATAGAATACGGCACATTGCGTCCCTGATAGGGCCATGGCCGCACAAGATTTGGTTTTTTGCCAAGACCGTCGCATTTTTTCAACGTCTGTTCCGGTCCTGATTTCCGCTTTGGTCAGGATGGGCTGTCTGTCGCCTGCCAAAAGCTGTTCCATGCCTTTTGCTGGGCTGCATCCAAACCGCTGGCTGGCAAGGCTTCGGGGGTGAAACGCCGGAACACTCGGCGCGCCAAAGCCCGGTCTGGCGTCCGCCCGATCATATCCAGCGCGATATCCGCCCAGATTTGGCGATGGATGACAGATTTGGCGGCACAACTGCACAGATAGCACAGATAGGCATAACGGTATGTGGCGCCGCGCCCATGCAGCCGCGCGTTCAGATGCGCGCGCAGCTTGGCGTGCAAAGGTTTCGCCAGATCGGAAATGACCGGCAGTCTGGTCGCAGCCTGTGGCGAAAGGTCCCCGTTCAGGGTGGCCAGCGCGTCTGGAATCTGGCGGTGAAACACAAAACGTCTGTAGCCACAGTAATGATCCACCAGATCCTGACCCGTCTCAACGTCATGGGTTTGACCCAGGGTCGCGCCCACCGCGAATTGTTCGATGTTGAACACCGGCTCCAGCTGGTAAAGATCATGGGCAAGCTGTGCGGCCTGTTCCAGCAGACCGGCCTTGTCTGCCATCACGCCGATCAGACCGGAATTGTACATGGGGGCCTCGGCATGCACCACATCAGCCAGCCCTGCTGCGGGGGCCATGTCGATCAGCGTGCCCCACCCGTTCTGGAGTAGTTCCGACCATCTGGCGCGCTGCGACAACAGCCCTTCATTGTGATGCACCACCGCCGTTCTGTCTGAAATCCGGTCAAACAGCAGCTGGGGATCCTGCAGAAAGGCCGTATCCGTATCGACAAAGCATACCTTGCCCCCGGACAGCTCGAGCGCCTTGCGCAGGGCAAAGATTTTCAGGGCATGGTTATAGGTGTTGCCAAAGGTCCAGTCGTGCCGTTCGGTGTCGCTCATCACATAGGACGTCACCGGCAGGTCGGGGCGCTGGTTGGCCTCGTCACAAAACAGCAGGGTATTGATGTCATCCATGTTGCCGTGCGCGGCGCGGCAGGCGGACAGAACACTATAGCTCAGTTCTTGCTGATATTGCGGGTCTGATCCGTAAACCAGATACACAAGGGTCTGAGCGGCCTGCATGGGGTGTGCCTTCGGAAGCATTGGGGTGGGAAACAAGGGTCAGACCCAACATAGGCAATCGCGTGACCCCTGCACAAATGCAAAACGGCGACCCGAAGGCCGCCGTTTGCGTAGATCAGATTATTCTAAAGCTTAGGCAGCCTTCTTGCGGCGGCGCATGACGCCAAAGCCTGCCAGGGCTGTGCCCATCAGCAGAACGCCTGCTGGGACGGGAACTTTTGTTGCGATCAGTGTAAAGTCGTAGGTCGCAGCAGGTGATGTCGAAACGAAATCCAGTGTCACAGTGAACGGGCTGGACGCGATAGGAACGCCCACAAACACGCTGCCTTGTGTGAGCAGGTCAATTGTGAGGCCTGCCACTGTCAGCTCGGCTTTCGTGTAGTCTGCGGATGTCACAACGTTTCCGAACTCAAGAACTGTTTCGGATGTTGTTTCCACCATGAAGGTGTCGCTTGAGCTCTCTTCGCCAATAAACTGGAACCGGTTCGACGTCGTGTCGAACGAGCCCGCTGTATCTACGGCATCAGGATCCAGTGTCAGCAGAGCGGTTGGGAACGTCGTGTCGTCGCCGCCTCCGTCTCGGACAAGGATCGTGGCCGCGTCGGCGACGGACGCCGTAAACGCTGCGGACGAAATTGCAACC
>JBCCAJ010000201.1:0-5509 GCA_039814845.1 Pseudomonadota bacterium
CATGGCCCTGCTGGGCCCGCACTTCCCCGTCATGGATGGCGACATGGCCACGGGTGAGCGTGAAACGGGGCAGGCCTTTGACGTGGTGGCCCTCAAAGACGTTGTAGTCGATCGCCGATTGCTGCGTGTCGGCCTGAATGGTCTTTTCCTTTTCGGGATCCCACACCACCAGATCGGCATCCGCGCCCACCAGAATGGCCCCTTTCTTGGGATAGCAGTTGAGGATCTTGGCAATGTTGGTCGACGTCATGGCGACAAATTCATTGGGCGTCAGCCGCCCTGTCGCCACCCCATGGGTCCAGAGCATCGGCAACCGGTCCTCTAGCCCGCCCGTGCCATTGGGGATTTTTGAGAAATCCCCCACACCATAGCGTTTCTGTTCGGTAGTAAAGGCGCAATGGTCCGTGGCCACGCAGGACAGGCTGCCCGACATCAGCCCGGCCCAAAGGCTCTCTTGGTGTTTCTTATTTCGGAACGGCGGAGACATAACCCGCCGGGCGGCGTGGTCCCAATCCTCATGGAAATACTCAGACTCATCCAGCGTCAGATGCTGAATCAAAGGCTCTCCCCACACCCGCTTGCCATTCTGCCGCGCCCGCCGGATCGCCTCATGGGCCTCCTCACAGGACACATGCACCACGTAAAGCGGGACGCCAGCCATATCGGCGATCATGATGGCGCGGTTGGTGGCCTCACCTTCGACCTGAGAGGGCCGCGAATAGGCATGCGCCTCTGGCCCTGTATTGCCCTCGGCGAGCAGTTTGGCCGTCATTTCCGCCACGATATCCCCGTTCTCGGCATGGACCATCGCGGTGGCGCCCAGTTCCGAGAGGCGCTTGAAGGAGGAAAACAGCTCATCATCATTCACCATCAACGCGCCTTTATAGGCGAGGAAATGTTTGAACGTGTTGATCCCGCGATCCTGCACGACGGTCTTCATGTCGTTGAACACCTGCTCCCCCCACCAGGTGACGGCCATGTGGAAGGAGTAATCGCAATTGGCCTGCGTGGATTTGTTATCCCACCGCTTGATCGCATCGAGCAGGCTTTCGCCCTGATTGGGCAGACAGAAATCCACGACCATGGTGGTGCCGCCCGCAAGTGCGGCCCGCGTGCCGGATTCAAAATTGTCCGAGGAGTAAGTGCCCATGAACGGCATCTCCAGATGCACATGCGGGTCGATCCCGCCCGGCATGACATAGCATCCCGTGGCGTCCAGTTCCTCATCGCCTTTGAGGCCTTCGCCGATCTCGATGATCTGGCCGTTTTCGATCAGAACATCCGCTTTGTAGGTCAGATCATGGGTAACGACGGTTCCGTTTTTGATCACTTTGGACATGGTTTAGAGCCTTCCACTGTTTGAAGCACAACGTCTCCCAGCAGCGTAGTCATCCCAAGTGCTGCAAGTACAAGACTAAAGCGAAAAAAGCGCGCTGCGCGTTTAATTTGGGCCTCGTTGTCTATTATGTTTCGTTGATTGCGATCAATTAGACCGGCAATGACATAGCCAACCGATGCTTCATCAAGGAAATTCGCAAACGTTTCGCTGGTTGCGCCAGGATCGTAGAACCGCACGGGTCGAGCAGAATATGCCGCCAAAGCCACGGACAAACCGAAAAAAACAAGTAGTATCAACTCTACGATCCGAGCACCGTCCTGCGAAACAAAGTCCACGGTTATTGCGAGAACAACAAAAATCACAGCGCAAAAAGCATATGCTCTTTGATCGGCAGCTGTTGCTACAGCTAGCTGACAATCAATCTTTTTCTCAGTAAGCCTAAGAGCTTCACTCAAAGCCTGAGCTTTGCTATATTCCCTTAGGAAATTGTCGGGATGCAAAATCATGGCTGAAGAAGACAGAGATCCGCCTCCTCCTCCTCCACCGCCTCCTTCGCAGATGCCGCGAGAGCCATTAATACGTTGGGAACGCCCACCACCTCCTCCTCCGAGGCCACCAAGGAATGAGTAGGTAAAAAAGACTGGGAAGGGGCCAATGTAAAGCTACTCACTCCACAATCTCCGCCGTGTTCAGCACCGCGTGGAGCAGAACGTCCGTCCCAGCCTGCGCCCATTCCTTGGAGATATCCTCGGCCTCGTTGTGCGAAAGCCCGTCCACGCAAGGGCACATGATCATCGCCGTCGGGGCCACATCGTTGATCCAGCAGGCGTCATGACCCGCACCCGAGACGATATCCATGTGGCTATAGCCCAACTCCTCGGCGGCATCCCGCACCGCGCCCACGCAGCCCTCATCAAAGGCGGGTGGATCAAACTGCCCGACGATGTGGCTTTCAAATTCCACGCCGATATCCACGCAAAGCTTCGGCGCGCGCTCATCAAATTCGGCGACCATGGCGTTCAGTTTGTCCAGCAGATGCGTGCGCATATCGACCGTGAAGACCACCTTACCCGGGATGATGTTTCGGGAATTAGGGTAGACATCGACATGGCCGATGGCGCCCACGGCATTGGGCTGGTTCTTCATGGCGATCTCATGGACCAGTTCCGTGATCAGCGCCAAACCCCGGCCAGCGTTCTTGCGCATGGCCATCGGCGTCGAACCTGTGTGGCTTTCCTTGCCCGTCACCGTGCATTCGATCCAGCGCAGGCCCTGCCCGTGGGTCACAACGCCCACATCCTTGCCCTCGGCCTCCAAGATCGGGCCCTGTTCGATATGCAGCTCAAACATCGCATGCATCTTGCGCGCGCCGACCTCTTCATCGCCGACCCAGCCGATGCGTTTGAGTTCATCGCCGAACTTTTTGCCGTCCGCATCCACGCGCCCGTAGGCAAAATCCTGAGTATGCTTGCCCGCAAAGACGCCCGATGACAGCATAGCAGGGGCATAGCGCGTACCCTCTTCATTGGTCCAGTTGGTGATCACGATGGGGTGCTTGGTTTTGACGTCGAGGTCATTGAGCGTCCGCACCACCTCCAACGCGCCAAGCACGCCCAGCACCCCGTCATATTTCCCACCCGTGGGCTGGGTATCCAAGTGCGAGCCCATATAGACGGGCAGCGCGTCGGCATCCTCACCCGCCCGCGTGGCGAACATGTTGCCCATCGTGTCGACGCCCATCGTGAGCCCCGCCGCGTCGCACCACCACTTGAACAGGTCGCGTCCTTCGGCATCCTCATCCGTCAACGTCTGGCGGTTGTTGCCGCCCGCAATCCCGGGGCCGATCTCGGCCATCTCCATCAGGCTGTCCCACAGGCGATCAGGGTCAATGCGCAGGTTTTGTCCGCCGTCAAACTCTCTGGCCATTTTGTTTTCCCCCTATGCGTTCTTTGCAGCGACACGATTCCTGTGATGGGCAACGGTGGGCCGATCTGCCCTGCAGGGTCAACCTGTTTTGGGTCGCGGGCCCGGGGGGAACGGGGCACCAGCGCGCCTAAAGCCTCCAAAACAAGCCATCCTACAACGCCCAAAAACGCGCCGCTTCGGTCCACGCCCTAAGCCACAGATCAGGAAAACATTGACTTTTTTGCCCGTCAGACGGACCCTCGCTTGGTTCACATACCGATTGGATGCGCCATGACCAATACGCTTGAGACCACATTTACAGGGCTGACCTTCGTCAATCCCTTCATTCTGGCCTCCGCGCCACCGACGGAAAGCAAACGCAAAATCCTTAAGGCGTTTGAGGCCGGCTGGGGCGGGATTGTCACCAAAACCATCGGGCTGCATCCGGTTGAAAATGTGGCCGGCCCCAAGACGATCTTTCAGCGGGTGAGCGAAGAAAAGCCTTATGTGTCGCGCAACAAGCGGCCGGATACCGTGTCGCATTCGTCCTGGAATTGGGAGCTGATCTCGGACCAACCGCTGGAACAATGGTTGCCCGATCTGGAAGAGATCAAGACCACCTACCCCGACCGCATGATCATCGCGTCCATCATGGCGGGCGCGGGCACTACCGAAGAGATGGCGAACTGGCAAAAGCTGGCCCGCGCGGTGGTGGATGTGGGCTGCGACGCGGTTGAGCTGAACATGTCGTGTCCACATATGGACCGCAAGGATATGGGCGCGCATATCGCCAATGATGAAGAGATCATCGCCTCCATCGTGACCGCGGTGAAGGCTGCGGTGGATGTGCCGATCTGGGTAAAACTGACGCCTGCGACCTCAACCCTCGTCGATGGTGCGCGGGCGGCTTATGAGGCCGGGGCCGCATCGATTTCGCTGTGCAATACCTTTCCGTCTTTGCCGCTTATGGATCCCGAGACGCTGAAATTTGAGGTTGAGGTAGACGGGCTCGTGACCTCGGGCGGCTTGGGCGGGCTGGCGATCCTGCATCAGGCGCTGCAACGGGTTTGCGATGTGTCAAAGGCGTTCCCGGATGAGGCCGTTTCTGGAATTGGGGGCATTCGCGGCTTTCGCGAGGCGTTCAATTTCATCGTTCTTGGCGCGGGCAATCTGCAGGTCTGCACCGCAGCGATGGAAGAGAAGGGCAGCGGCGGGATTGGCATCAAGCTGATCCAAGAACTCAAGGATGACCTAAGCGATTATCTGGACCGGATGGGGCACCGCTCTATCGAAGACTTTCGCGGGATCGCGCGGGACAGGATCGTGGAGCATTCACAAGTCCGTCGCAAAAGCGACGCATATAACGGCGGCTACAAGATCCCGGCAGAATAGCCAGAACCCCGTTAAGGCAGACCGTCAGGGCTGAAAAGCGTTGGGTCGTGGACGTCTCGCCGGGGACTACGCTTCTTCCTACGCTTCTTCCAAGCGGTCCGTCGCCGGTGCGGGACGCGGCGACAGGGCTTCGATCCGCGCATAGTCATCCTGTGACAAGTCCATGGAGAGCGCGGCCAAAGACGGCTGCAACTGCGCCGCGCCGCGTGCACTGATGATGGGTGCTGTCACGCCCGGATGCCGGGCGGCCCAGGCGACGGCCAGCGTGGCGGGATGCGTATGCATGTCAGCGGCCACCCCGGACAAGGCCGCCGCGGCCTCATGCATCCAGTCAGGCCCGTACCGCGCGGCATAACGTGTATCATGCGACAAGCGCCCGGCCTCGCCCGCATGGTACTTGCCCGTCAAAAGCCCTCCGCCCAGAGGGGAATATGAAGCCACAGCAATGCCCTCCGACAAAGCCATGGGCAAAATCTCAACCTCCGCCTGACGTTTGACCAGCGAATACATGGGCTGGAGAATGTCGATCCTCGTGCCCAAGCGCTCAGCCACAGATTGCGCCTTCATCACCTGCCATGCGGCAAAATTAGACACCCCGATGTAGCGGATCTTGCCTGCCTGTTGCAGCTCGTTCAGCGTCTCAAAGCTCTCTTCCAGCAGCGTCTCATCGTCCCATTGGTGCAAGTAGAGGATATCCACCATATCCAGCCCCAACCGCCCACGGCTGACGTCAAACTGGGTCAGGATATTGTCCCGCCCGCTGCCCCCGGTGTAGGCGGCTTTCGTGGCGATGATCAGCTGGTCGCGATCAGCTGGCACGAATTCGCCCAACAACCTCTCCGACGCGCCGTCGGTGTAAAGATACGCCGTATC
>JBCCAJ010000106.1:0-7710 GCA_039814845.1 Pseudomonadota bacterium
CGGATCACTTCCGGGATCGGGTAGGAGGCAATGTAGCCCACCACATTGCTTTCCGTCATATTGCCCGCGATATGGCCCTGCACCGCGCGGCCCTCATAGAACCGTGCGGAGTAGTTGGAGACGTTGTCGGCGGTTTTGTAGCCTGTCGCGTGCTCAAACTTCACATCCGGGAACTTGGCGGCCACGTTGATCGTGGGATCCATAAAGCCAAAGGAGGTGGTGAAGATCAGATCGGCCCCCTGAAGCGCCATTTGCGTGATCGCGCGCTCAGCATCCGCGCCTTCCGACACGCTTTCCTGGTAGACGGTCTCAACCGCGTCGCCGAAATGGTCTTCCACGGCCAGACGGCCTTTGTCATGCTCATACGTCCAACCGCCATCACCGATGGGACCGACATAGATGAAACCCACCTTGGTGGCGTCAGCGGCCGCGCAATTTGCGGCCATGCCCACCGCGATGGCCGCGGCGGTAAACAGTGTCTTGAGGTTTTTCATTGGCAACTCCCCAGTTGGTTTTGGCCTCAAACTCTTCAGTCAGAGGCATGGAAGATACGGCCCAAGGAACCGGGCGCGCGGGTGCGGTCAGCAGACATAATGACCAGCACCACAATGGTAATCACATAAGGCGACATATTGAGATATTCGACGGGAATGGCAACGCCTGCTGCCTGAAGATTAAGCTGCAGCACCGTGACCCCGCCGAAAAGCCAGGCACCTAGCAAAACGCGCCCTGCCTTCCAGCTGGCAAAAACCACCAGCGCCAGCGCGATCCAGCCTGTGCCGGCGGTCATGCCATCGGTCCACTGCGGCACCCGCACAAGGCTGATATAGGCACCACCAAGCCCCGCGCAGGCCCCGCCAAACATGATTGCAGCGATCCGCACCCGCACGACCTTGTAGCCAAGCGCGTGGGCTGCGTCGTGGTTTTCCCCCACGGCGCGCAGGATCAGGCCCGTTCGGGTAAATGTCAGCACGGCCCAAATAGCGACGGTCAGCACAAGCCCCAGATAGACCACCAGATCATGGGAAAACAGCACGGGGCCAAAGAAAGGAATGTCACTGAGCGGCCCAAAGTCGATCGAAGGGACACTGGGCGGCTTTACCCCCACATAGCCTTGCCCCATGAGCGACGACAGACCCAATCCAAAAAGGGTTAGCGCCAGCCCGCTCGCCACTTGATTGGCCAGCGCCACCTGCGTGAGCGCAGCAAAAACAAGCGACAAGGCCGCGCCCCCAAGCGTGGCCGCCACGAAGCCGAGCGCTGGGCTGTTGGAATTGACGGCAATCACGAACCCGCAGATTGCGCCCGTGATCATCATGCCCTCAACCCCAAGGTTTAGCACGCCCGCGCGCTCCACCACTAACTCTCCTAGGGCCGCCAGCAAGATGGGTGTGGCGGCCACAACCAAAGAGGCCAGCAGCAGGGCGGGGTTGATCGACGAAAGATCCATCACGCGACCTCCGCCCGTTTCCAGCGGATGCGGTAGTTGTTGAAAAGATCAACCGCAAGCAGGAAGAAAAGCAGCATGCCCTGAAACATCTGGATTGCAGCGGCGGGAAGGCTGAGGTTGAGCTGCGCCATTTCCCCTCCGATATATGTCAGCGCCATCAGTAGCCCTGCAAACAGGATCCCCACCGCGTTGAGCCGTCCTAAAAAGGCCACGATGATCGCGGTGAAACCATAGCCCACGTTGAAGTCGATGCTGACTTGGCCCGAAGGCCCTGCGACCTCGAAAAGCCCGGCAAGCCCCGCCAATGCGCCCGAGATACCCAGACACAAAAGCACGATGCGCGTTGGGTTCACCCCGGCAAAACGCGCGGCCTTGGGCGCCTCCCCGGTCAGGCGGATCTGATAGCCCAAGAGGTGCCGCGTCATGATGATGTAGGAAAAGATCACGGCGATCAGCGCCGCGACGACGCCCCAATGCATCCCCGACCCAACAATCAGCTCTGCATTGTGGGCCGATGGATATTGCTGAAAGTTGCGCGAACCGGGAAAGCCCGATCCGTCGGGGTTGCGCAAAAGCCCAAAGGCCATCTTCGCCAAAACCTGCTCAGCCACATAGACCAACATCAATGAAACGAGGATCTCATTGGTTCCAAACCGCACTTTCAAGATACCGGGGATCATGGCCCAGGCCCAACCGCCCGCCGCGCCTGCAAGCACCATCAGAGGAAAAATCACTGCGCTTTCCATCGGGTAGAACGCCAGCCCCACACCGGCCCCCGTCAGCGCGCCGATGATGTACTGGCCTTCCGCGCCAATGTTCCAGATGCCCGCACGAAACCCCATGGAAAGACCGATGGCGATCAGGATAAGAGGTGCTGCCTTGATCAGAAGTTGCGGGCGATAGTAAAAGGCGAATTCGCCAAAGAGCGGATCCCAGAAAATCGTCCGGATCGCCTCCACCGGGTTTTCACCCAAAAGCGCAAACAACGCGCCGCCTGCGATCATGGTCAGCAGCACCGCCAGAAGAGGTGAGAGCGTGCTCCACCGCCGCGACGGCTCTGCGCGCTTTTCAAGGGTCAGCATAGTGAACCACCTGCCGGATTGGGGGCCATCCCCCAAACCCCCGGGATATTTGAGGCAAGAAGAAAAGCCAAAGGTCTCTTGCCTTTCTTCTTGCTATAAATATCCCCGCCGGAGGCATGAAATCTGAGCAGCCGGTCACGCATGCGCCGCCTCCAGATCATGGGCCCCGCCCATCATCAGGCCGATATCTTCGACGCTCAGTTCAGAGGTTGGGTGCAGCACGGAAAGACGCCCCTCATTGAGCGCGCCGAAGCGGTTTGAGATTTCCATCAGCTCATCAAGGTCCTGCGAGATGCACAAGACAGCGGTGCCGTCTGCGGCCAGATCAAGAAGCGCCTGACGGATGGAGGCAGCGGCGGCGGCATCAACGCCCCAGGTGGGTTGGTTGATCACCAGAACGTCAGGCTTTTGAGAGATTTCCCGCCCGATCACGAATTTCTGCAGGTTTCCGCCAGACAGCGCCCGCGCTGCCACCTCCGGCCCGGGCGTGCGCACGTCAAAGCCGATGATCACGCGCGCCGCGAAATCCCGCGCCGCACCCCAATTGAGAAACCCTCCCGAAACAAGCCCCTGCCGATCCGCCCCGGTCAGCGCTGCGTTTTCCGTCAGCGTCATGTCGGGTGCTGCGGCATGGCCCAGCCGTTCTTCGGGCCCGCTGAGGAGCCCAAGCCGACGGCGTGCATTGGGGCCCTTGCGCGAAATATCTTCGTTCTTCAGCGTGACAGACCCCGGCGAGGACAAGGCCTCCCCCGCAAGGGCGGCGAGCAGTTCATCCTGCCCGTTGCCTGCCACCCCGCCGATGCCCAGAACCTCGCCCTCATGCAGGGTAAAGCTCACCTCTTTCAACGCGGTGCCAAATTGCGAGGGCGCGGGCAGTGACAGGCGCGTGACCTCCAGAAGGCCCTGGCCCATAGGCCGATCCGCACGTGCGGCGGCGGCAAAACTGGTGCCAACCATCATCTCGGCCATCGCTCGGGCGGAGACATCCTTGGGCGTGCAGGTGGCGACCTTACGCCCTTGCCGTAGGATGGTTGCCGTGTGGCAGAGTGTTCGGATTTCTTCGAGCTTGTGAGAAATATAAAGGATTGCCACGCCATCCGCGCTCAGTTTACGCAGCGTGGTAAAGAGGATTTCCACCTCCTGTGGGGTGAGTACGGAGGTGGGCTCATCCATGATCAACAGCCGGGGATCCTGCAGCAGGCAGCGGATGATTTCCACGCGCTGGCGTTCACCCGCTGATAGATCGCCGATGAACCGATCCGGCGACAGCGGTAGGCCGTAGTCTTCTGACACCTCCCTGATCCGGGCAGCCAGTGTGCGCATGGGGGGCGGTTTTTCCATGCCGAGGGCGATGTTTTCAGCCACCGTCATCGCTTCAAACAGCGAAAAATGCTGGAACACCATCGCGACGCCTGCCTCACGCGCGGCGCGCGGGCGGGAGGGCGCAAAGGAACGGCCATGCAGGGTCATCTGTCCGCTATCGGGGCGCACGAGACCGTAGATCATCTTCACTAAGGTCGATTTGCCCGCGCCGTTTTCACCCAGAAGGGCGTGCACTTCGCCGCGCCGGATATCAAATGACACATCCGCATTGGCAACGACGCCTGGATAGGCCTTGGTCAGCCCCGATATAGTGAGCAGCGTGTTGGACATATCCCCCGATCCCTTGACCAGATGTGCTTAGCGCAAGGGAAGGGCAAGGGAAACAGGCCGTGGTTTGAAACCTGCCGTGGCGCGGTGATCCCGTTCGTTTTGCCGCCGATTTCAGCAGCGATTTCGCGCTAACCCTATTCCGCCCGCGGGTACCTTTGCGTAAGCTTGTCCCATGAGCAGCCAACCCCGATTCATCCATCTTCGCGTCCACACCGAATACTCCCTACTGGAAGGGGCCATGCGGTTGAAAAAACTGCCTGGGCTTTGTGCCAAAGCAGGCATGCCAGCGGTGGCGGTCACAGACACAAACAACATGTTTTCGGCGCTGGAGTTTGCCGTTGGCGCACAGGGCGCGGGCGTGCAACCGATCATGGGCTGTCAGGTGGATCTGGCCTACATGTCAACCGCACCTGGGGAAAAGCCGCGCGCGCCTGCGCCGGTGGTTTTGTTGGCGCAAAATGAGGCCGGGTATGAAAACCTGATGAAGCTCAATTCCTGTCTCTATTTGCGCGGGGATGGGCAATTGCCCCATGTGACGTTGGAAGAATTGGAGCGTTTCGCGCCGTCCGTCATTTGCCTGACCGGTGGCCCAGATGGCCCCGTGGGTCGACTTTTGCAGGGCGGGCAGGTTCCGGCGGCGGAAGGTTTGGTCAAGCGCCTGCACCGCGTATTTGGCGATCGTCTTTACATGGAGCTTCAGCGCCATCCCGGTGACGCGGGCCCGCCTGATGCGGAACGGGCCACGGAGCGCGGTTTCGTGGAAATGGCCTATGCCATGGACATTCCCCTGGTCGCGACCAACGATGCCTATTTCCCCGATGCCAAAATGTATGAGGCCCATGATGCCATGCTCTGCGTGGCCGAAGGTGCTTATGTCGATCAAAGCCAGCCACGCCGCCGTTTGACACCGCAGCACTATTTCAAGACACCGCAAGAGATGGCGACGCTGTTTGCCGACCTGCCTGAGGCCATCGAGAACACGGTCGAGATTGCGCAGCGGTGTGCCTTCGCCGCCTATAGGCGCGATCCTATCCTGCCGCGCTTTGCTGAGGATGAGGTGGAAGAACTGCGCCGGCAGGCGAAAGAAGGCCTTAAGGACAGGCTTGCCGTGATTCCCCACGCGACCTCGGTTGAGGAATATGAAAAGCGGCTGGAATTTGAGCTGGGGATCATCGAGGGGATGGGGTTCCCCGGCTACTTCCTGATCGTGGCCGACTTCATCAAATGGGCCAAGGAAAAGGACATTCCGGTTGGGCCAGGCCGTGGCTCTGGTGCGGGGTCGCTGGTGGCCTATGCGCTAACGATCACCGATCTCGATCCGCTGCGGTATTCCTTGCTGTTTGAACGCTTCCTAAATCCCGAACGGGTCTCCATGCCCGATTTCGACATCGACTTCTGCATGGATCGCCGGGAGGAGGTGATCCAATACGTGCAGGAAAAATACGGCCGTGACCGGGTGGGCCAGATCATCACCTTCGGTGCGCTTTTGTCCAAGGCCGCGGTGCGCGATATCGGGCGGGTGTTGCAGATGCCTTATGGGCAGGTCGACCGGCTGTCCAAAATGATCCCGGTGGAAGGGGTCAAACCCGTCTCCATCGAACAGGCGTTGGCGCAAGAAGATCGCCTGCGCGAAGAAGCGCGTAACGAGGAAGTCGTCGATCGGCTGCTGAAATACGGCATGCAGGTGGAGGGGCTCTTGCGCAATGCCTCCACCCACGCGGCGGGTGTCGTGATCGGGGATCGCGCACTGGATGAGCTGGTGCCGGTTTACCAAGATCCCCGGTCCGACATGCCCGCCACGCAGTTCAATATGAAATGGGTGGAACAGGCGGGTCTGGTGAAGTTCGACTTTCTGGGTCTGAAGACGCTGACAGTCATTCAGAACGCGATGGAACAAATCCACGCCTCTGGCCGCGATCTGCATATCGCGGCCGATGGCACTCAGATTTACGAACCCGCCGAGGGGGCGGAAAACGATATCGGGCATATCCCCCTCGATGACGAAAAGACCTATGCGCTTTATGCCAGCGCCAAGACGGTGGCGGTGTTCCAGGTGGAAAGCTCGGGCATGATGGATGCGCTCAAGCGCATGAAGCCCACGACGATTGAAGACATCGTGGCGCTTGTGGCGCTCTACCGCCCCGGGCCGATGGAGAACATCCCGAAGTATTGCGAGGTAAAGAATGGGCTGTCGGAGCGTGAGCCCATCCACCCGCTGATCGACCATCTGCTGGATGAAACCCAAGGCATCATCGTTTACCAGGAACAGGTGATGGAGATCGCGCAGGTCATGGCGGGCTATTCCCTTGGCGGAGCTGACTTGCTGCGCCGCGCTATGGGTAAGAAAATTCAGGAGGCGATGGACGCCGAAAAGCCCAAATTCATCAACGGGTCCAAGGCCAATGGGGTCGATGAGGCCAAGGCGGTCGAAGTTTGGAATCTCTTGGATAAATTCGCCAATTACGGCTTCAACAAATCCCACGCGGCGGCCTATGCGGTGGTCAGTTACCAGACGGCATGGCTCAAGGCCAATCACCCCGTGGAATTCATGGCGGGCGTGATGAATTGCGATATTCATCTGACCGATAAGCTTGCCGTGTACTTCGAAGAGGTGAAGCACCAGCTAGGGCTGCCCTATGCCGCGCCTTGCGTGAACCGCTCGGATGCCGTGTTCATGGTGAAGGACGGCGCGCTGCATTACGCGCTGGGCGCGCTGAAGAATGTCGGCGTTGAGGCAATGCGCCTCATCACCGCCGGGCGAGGAGACAAACCGTTCGCCACGTTTTTTGATGTCGCCCGCCGAGTGGATCTCAAACGCGTTGGCAAACGGCCCTTTGAAATGCTCGCCCGGGCAGGTGCCTTTGATGAGTTGGACCGCAACCGCCGCCGCGTTTTTGACAATGTCGATAAGCTGGTGGCCTATTCGGCCGCGATCCATGAACAAAAGGCTTCCGATCAAGTGTCGCTTTTTGGAGAGGCGGGCGAAGACTTGCCCGAACCGCGCCTGTCGCCGGTGGAAGATTGGCTACCCGCCGAACGCCTGCGGGAAGAATTCACGGCGGTGGGGTTCTATTTCTCCGGTCACCCGCTTGACGATTACGAAGGCGCGCTGAAGCGCAAGGATGTCAAAAGCCTAGCGCAAGTCGAGAATCAGGCTCGCCGTGCGCCTTCGGTCATGAAAATTGCCGGCGTCGTGGCAGGTCGTCAGGAGCGCCGCTCGGCCCGCGGTAACAGGTTTGCCTTCGTGCAGCTCTCGGACACCACCGGCAGCTATGAGGTGACCATGTTCTCCGACACGTTGGAGGCCGCGCGCGAACATTTGGAACCCGGCTCCATGGTGGTGATCGGGGTCGAAGCGAACATGGAAGAGGATCAGCTCAAACTGCTGGGCCGGTCCGTGTCGCCCATCGACAGTGTGGTCGCCGATGCAGGCCAATCGGGGCTGAAAATCTTTGTGGAGGATGAGGCCGTTCTGCCATCGGTTGCGCGCGTGCTGGATGGCGCGGCAGATGCCAAAGGCGGACG
>JBCCAJ010000195.1:0-5611 GCA_039814845.1 Pseudomonadota bacterium
CAGTTTCACGTCGCGGGTGGCGGGTGTTTTGGGGTTTGACGAACATCACGCCAACACGTTGCTGGAAAAGGATGGCCAGCTGACAGGCGAGGTAGGTCGACCGATTTTGGGACGGCAGGCGAAGGTGGAGCAGCTGCATGCGATCTCTGCCAAGCGCGGTCTGGCGCCTGCGGATGTCATTGCAGTGGGCGATGGGGCAAATGATCTGGGCATGCTGGGGCTTGCCGGGTCCGGGATCGCGCTTCATGCCAAGCCGGTGGTGGCAGCAGAGTGCGGTATTCGCATCAATCACGGCGATCTGACGGCGCTTCTTTACCTGCAAGGCTATGCGCGCGCCGATTTTGCGTAATAAAAGTGCAATTCCCCCTGTGGCGATTGTCGTCGGGCCTGCTAAGCTGTGCGCGTAGATTCTGAATAGTCAGAACGCAGGGAGGACATCATGAAAAAGATCTTTGGGGCCAGTGTGGCCGCAACCATCACGCTCGCCTTTGCGGGCGAAGCGCTCGCGACCGAGTGGAACGTATCGCTTTGGGGTAAGCGTCGGGCCTTTACCGAGCATGTGGAAAAGCTGGCGGAGCTGGTTTCCGCAAAGACCAATGGCGAGTTCACCATGAACATCAGCTACGGTGGTCTGTCGAAGAACCGCGAAAACCTTGACGGGATTGAGATTGGCGCCTTCGAGATGGCGCAGTTCTGTGCCGGGTATCACCGCGACAAGAACCGCGTGATCACGGTGCTGGAACTGCCGTTCCTGGGCGTGTCGAACCTGGAAGAGGAAATGGCCGTGTCGAGTGCGGTCTACGCCCACCCCGCCGCGGCGGAAGAGATGGCGCAGTGGAATGCCAAGCTGCTGATGACATCGCCGATGCCGCAATACAACATCGTGGGAACGGGTGAGCCGCGCGATGCGCTGGCTGAATTTGAAGGCATGCGGGTGCGTGCGACGGGCGGTATCGGTGCCGCGTTCGAGGCGGTGGGCGCTGTGCCCACATCCGTGACGGCGACAGAAGCTTACCAAGCGATGGAATCGGGCGTGGTGGATACGGTCGCCTTCGCCCAGCACGCACATCTGAGCTTTGGCACGATCAATCAGGCAACGTGGTGGACCGCGAACCTGAACCCAGGGACGGTGAATTGCCCGGTGGTGGTGAATATCGACGCCTATGAGGGGCTTTCCGATGAGCACCGCGCGGCGCTGGATAGTTCGGTTTCGGAATCGCTGGATCATTACCTCGCCAACTATGGTGAACTGCTGGAAAAGTGGGACAGCGTGCTGGAAGAAAAGGGCGTGACCAAGGTCGAACTGCCTGAGGCCGAGATTGACGCCTTCCGCGAAACGGCCGCCGTGCCAATCCGGGATGCGTGGATTGCCGATATGGAAGCCCAAGGCCTGCCTGGCCAAGAGCTTTACGACATGGTGATCAAAGCGCTCGAAGATCACCGCAGCGGCAGCTGATCACAGACCATAGAGGCCGGGGCAGCTAAGTTTTCTTGACCCCGGCCTGTTTTCTTGGGAAGACCATGGCCAGCGCAGCCCTCGTTCTAGAAGACAGCAGCCTTCTGAGCCGCCTTGACCGGGCACTTTTGAAGGTTGAAACCCTGTTTGCATTCTTCAGCGGGTTTGCTGCGTTTTCCTTGATGTTCCTGGCTGTCTATTCCGTCGGCGGGCGGGAATTTTTCGCAAATCCCATGCAAGGCTATGTGGATTGGATCGAACTTCTGATGCCGGTGATTGCGATCATGGGCGTGGCCTATGTGCAGCGCAACGGCGTGCATATCCGAATGGATATCATCATCGGGTCGATGAGCGGGCGGCTTTTGTGGGCCATCGAGTTCATCATGATCGTGCTGATGCTGTTCCTGATGCTGGCGCTGGTCTGGGGCAGTTGGTCCCATTTTGATCGCAGCTTTGATATGACCAAACCGCTTTGGAGCCGGGACAGCACGATTGATGTTGGCCTGCCCATCTGGCCGGCCAAACTGATTGTGCCGTTGGCCTTTGCGCTTTTGTCTTTGCGGCTGATGTTGCAGGCAGTGGGATATGGGCGCGCCTGTGTTCTTGGGTTGGAACGGCCCGTGGCGGTGCCCCTGCAGCAATCGGTTGCTGAACAGGCGGCGGCGGAAGCAGACCAATTGCAGGGGCGCGGCTGATGGATCCCATTACGATTGGTTTGTGGACCACCGGCGGGATGCTGGTGCTTGTCTTTCTGGGGCTGCGCGTGGCGTTCGCCGCAGCTTTGGCCGGGTTCCTGGGGCTTTTCTGGCTGCGCTGGAATGGGTTTGACTACGATCCTGATCGTTTCTGGAAGGCGCTTGAGATCAGCGTCAAGATTGCGGGGCAGGTGCCCCATTCGAAGGTGTCGGCCCATGCGCTGTCGCTGATCCCGACCTTCATTCTGATTGGCTATCTGGCCTATTATGCGGGGCTGACGACTGCACTGTTTGAGGCCGCCAAGCGGTGGATCGCGTGGGTGCCGGGGGGCTTGGCAGTGTCGACGGTGTTCGCCACGGCGGGCTTTGCCGCTGTCTCTGGTGCGTCGGTGGCCACGGCGGCCGTCTTCGCCCGCATCGCCATCCCCGAGATGCTGAAGATCGGCTATAACAAGCAATTTGCGGCGGGCGTTGTCGCGGCGGGTGGCACGCTTGCCAGCCTAATCCCGCCCTCTGCCATTCTTGTCATTTACGCGATTATCGTGGAACAGGACGTGGGCAAATTGCTGCTTGCTGGCTTCGTGCCGGGCGCATTTTCGGCACTGGTCTACGCGTTGATCATTATATCCATCGCGGTGATCTTCAAAACCGTGGGTCCGCCGGTGCGCGGCTTCACATGGGGGCAACGCCTGGCCTCGCTCCCTCCTGCGCTGCCCATCGTGGCGGTGGTCGTGATCATCATCTTCTTCGTCTACAACCCCTTCGGCGATGCATGGGGCACGCCGACCGAAGGCGGCGCGGTCGGTGCCTTCATCGTCTTCTGCATGGCGCTTTACCGCGGCATGCGCTGGCCAGAGCTGAAATCTGCCTTGTTGGAGACAGCCAAACTGACGGTCATGATCTTCACGATCATCTGGGGCGTGCTGATTTATGTGCGGTTCCTCGGCTTCGCCGACCTGCCCGGCGCGTTCTCCGATTGGATCACATCGCTGACCATGTCGCCCTGGCTGATCCTGGTGTGCATCCTGCTGGCCTACGCCATCCTCGGCATGTTCATGGACGCAATCGGGATGCTGCTTTTGACGTTGCCGGTGGTCTACCCGGCGGTGATGGCGCTGAATGGGGGCGAAAACGTTGCCGCCGCCGACAGCGCGTTTGGCATGTCCGGCACGATGTGCGCGATCTGGTTCGGGATATTGGTAGTGAAAATGGCGGAGTTCTGTTTGATCACGCCCCCCATCGGCCTCAACTGTTTCGTGGTGGCGGGCGTGCGCGATGATCTCAGCGTTCAGGACGTGTTCAAGGGCGTGACGCCCTTCTTCATCGCAGACGCCATCACCATCGCGCTATTGGTCGCGTTCCCCGGCATCGTGCTTTGGCTGCCCAGCCTTGCTGGATAGCTACATCTGACGTTTCGTAACGTGAGATAAAGCCGTTAGGCGGTGGGTAGGATCACAATCTCCACCCGCCGGTTCTGGGCCTTGCCCTCTGCGGTCAGGTTGGATGCCACCGGCTGATCCTCACCACGCCCGATTGTTTGGAGCCGGCCGAAGGTAACGCCGCCTTCCTGCAACACGTCAGCGACTGCACTCGCACGCCGTTCTGACAGGTCTTGGTTATACGCGGCACCGCCCGAGTTGTCGGTGTGGCCCACGACCTGAACAGAGCTGTCAGGATACTTCTGCAAACTGGAGGCAACGGTGAACAGGTCACTGCGCAAACCGGAATTGACCGTCGCGCTGTCCACATCGAAGAGGATCGCGTTGGGCATGCTCAGGATCAGGCGATCACCGGTATTGGTGATACGAATGTCATCATTTTGCAGTTCCTGGCGCAGTTCGGCCTCTTGACGATCAAGGATGCTGCCTGTCACGGCGCCGGCGCCCGCGCCAATCGCGCCGCCAATGACAGCGCCTTTGGCCTTGTTGTCAGAGAAGATGGCCCCAACACCAGCGCCCAGAATGCCGCCCAGAAGCGCGCCCTGTTTGGTGTTTTGATTGGGATCTTGCCCTTCCAGATGCGCAGGTGAACTACAGGCCGTCACCGCCAGAAGCGATGCGGTGGACAAAATTAGGATGGGATGACGTGCTCGTGTCATGTCTTGGCCTCTATGATTACCGCCCTTTTTTAGGGTCTTGGGGATAATGTAAGCGATAAGTTGCCCCACCCCAAGCGATTTTGCCGCTTGGGTCCGCGTGGTTTTGCCTAAATCGTTGATATCTCAGGAGGCAATTCGCGCCCGGCCACTGGCCTCAACTGTGATTTCGGCCTCAATAAAGACCTCACGCGCCTCAACCTTGGCCATGCGGATGTCTCGGTTGGTCGTGACGGTGATGTCTTCGGCCCCGGCCTGTTGCGCGTCTGTGCGGGCCACTTGGGTCAGGTGGCTTTCCAATTGCGACATGGCGTCTTCTGCGTTCACGAAATCCTCGGGTCCGCTGTCAAGATGTACGCGAAACCGGCCGTCGGCGGGCGCGGTCACGGTGCCAACACGGCGGAAGGACACGCGACCAACAACGGCGCCCACGGCATTCGCGACACCAGCATATTGGGGCAGGATCATTTCTGTTCCCAACCGGTCCCCCACGGCGGGGTAATAGCTGGGCGCAGATGCGCCGAGGCCCACGACGGGCAGGTTGAGACCGGCATCAAAGCGCAGAAGGCCGCGATGTTGGTCGAGACCTTTTTGCATGAGCACATGCTGCGCGAGGGTCGTGGGAGATAGGCCGAAATCAGTGTCTTCTTCGGAAAAAGCAGACTCTAATAAAGCCAAAGAGGTCTGATGCGTCAGCTGGTCGATGATCATTTGTGCCATATCTTCGACCGTTTCAGACAGCACGTCACCGCTGCCCGTGCGTTTGCGGGCAATCAGCTTGATGGCGGTGCGGGCGGCTTCATTATCCCAGGCATCAACAAGGTCCAGCGCGTGGCTCGCATCCGACGGGGTGACGCCGGACACCTGTACGAGGCCCCGTGCCACAAGGCGTTTGAGCGCGGAATTTTCCAGCCGGGATCTCAGGATCTGAGCGAGAGGAGAGACGGCGCCACCAATGCGTTCGAGCAATGCAGCATCCTTGGCCGCCAGACCACCCGCATCGACGCCCGGGACCGCACGGACGAAACGCGTGTCATGTTCGCCGGGGGTGTCGCTGCGCAGCTGTTCTTCCAACGCGGGAAGGACCACATCGGGCGCTTCTGTCGCGATCAGGCTGACGGGCAGCACTCGGCGGGGGCCAAGGGTTAGCCCGCCGGTCAGGCCTTCATCGATCACATGCACCTCACTGTCGCCACCAAGGCCGGTGGTCCGCATGGCGACGGCTTCGACCATCGTGCGCCAAGGGCCGACGCGGGCACCGGCGGGGTCAATCTTGGGCTTGCCATCGCGCAGCAGTGCCACGTCGGTGGTGGTGCCGCCAATGTCAGAGACCAGCGCGTGATCGGCACCCGTCATCCAGCGGGC
>JBCCAJ010000399.1:0-3185 GCA_039814845.1 Pseudomonadota bacterium
GTTAAACACCCAGTTTGTCCAGCAAACGCAGTCGCAATATCTCAGCTTCCACCATGGTTTCCCGGGCGAAGGAGAAGGGCAGGGGTTTGATCGTGGTCACCGGGAAGGCCAGGTCTTCTTCCGGCACGCCTTGCGCCCATTGGGCCAGCACGCGGCCCATGGCCGTGGCAATGGCGACCCCGCGCCCGTTATAGCCCAAGCCCGCTTTCAGCCCCGGGGCGATCTCATGCAGATGGGCGTAGTGATCGCGGGTCAGCGCCACGAAACCGCCCCAGGCGTATTCCCATTCCACATCCGCCAGTTGGGGGTAAAGCTTTGTTGTCACGGTCTTCAGGCGCTCAAACTGTCGCCGGGTGGAGGTGTCGTTATAGGTGCCGCGTCCGCCCATCAGAAACCGCCCGTCAGCGTCTAGTCGGAAGTACAAAAGCAGCCGCCGGGCATCGGACAGGGCATGCAATTCGGGGAGGATGGATTTGCGTATATTGTCGGACAGCGGTTTGGTCGCGACTTGTACAGATCGAACCGGAAGCACAGACTTAGCCAGATTTGCGTGCAGATCCTTGCCTGAATAGGCGTTTGTGCACAGCATCACTTGTGGTGCCTCTACTGTGCCAAGGCCCGCGTGAACCCGGTGGCCGGTCGCGGTTTTCTCAATCTTGGTGACGGCGGACCCACCATGGATCACCGCACCCAGTTTCGCCGCGGCATCGGCCAGCCCCACGGCATAATTGAAGGGCTGCAGGTTGCCCCCGCGCATGTCAATCAGCCCACCGTGATAGTCATCTGTCCCGGTCAGCCGGGCCATCTCATCCCGTCCGAGGGGGCGCACGTCTTCGCCGAGGTCCTGCCATTCCCGAGCCAGGCCGTGAAGCTCATCCAATGTCTTCGTCGTATGCGCCGCACGCAGCCAGCCTGGGCGGATCGCGTCGCACGCGATGTTGTGTTTTTCGATCAGGTCAAAGACCAGATCACCCGCCTTGCCCGACATCTCAATCATGCGTTGGCCATAGGTGTCGCCGAATTTCTGCCGAATGACGGACGGCGCATCTTTCAGCCCCACATTGATTTGCCCGCCATTGCGCCCCGATGCGCCCCATCCGGGCTGTTGTGCCTCAAGCAGCGTGACCTGCACGCCTGCCTCGGCCAGATGCAGCGCGGTGGACAGGCCGGAGAAACCGCCGCCAACGACGACCACATCTGTCTTGGTTGAGCCTTCCAGCGCCGGGAAATCCGGCATCCGGTTGGCTGTTGCCGTCCAGAGGGAATTGGCGATGACGGGGCGTTCGTTGGGGATCATGGCTTACCCGATCGCTTTGACAATCTGCTGAGCGTTGAAGCGCCCGCTCATATAGGCGCCATTCACGAGGGCGGAGATTGATCCGCCCGTGGCTTCACCGCCGAAGAACACCTTATCGGCAATCGGCGCACCCAATTTGGCACGCACGCCATAGGTGCCGGGCCGGATCGCGCCGTAAGCGCCCATCGTGTTCGGGTTATCCGCCCAGTCCGTGGCATAGCCGCCTTTGAAGCGCTTCTTGGCGTCACTGCCCACGCAGCGGACGAGTTCGCCAAGGGCGTAGTCCACCACGGCGTCCTGACCGTCGGCGTAAAGATCCCAAGCAAACTGACCGCCAATAAAGCCCATCGCGTAATCCCAACCGCAGGGCCATGGCACGAAGAAGCAGCCTTCGCCCGCCTTATCTTCGGGCAGGCGGTAGGTGACCCAGTTGTTTTCGCCCAGATCAAAGCGCGCGCCGTCAAACATGAGCGGGACTTTCATCAAAAGACCCATGGGGATGTCGTTGATCGCCTCCTGCTTTTCGACCGGAAGCGCGGGGGTGAACTTGATCTTTTCGGCCGCCAGCACGCCCACCGACACGGTGACCAGGCAGGCCTTGGCGCGGATGGTGCCGCCTGACGTCTTCACCGTTACGCCATCACCCGAATAATCCACCGCGGTCACGGGCGTGTTGAGGGAGATGGGCAGCCCTTCGGCCAGAGTGGCCACCAAAGTGCCAAGGCCCTCTTTGACGAAATAGCTGGGCTGGCCATCGGCGGAATTCCAATAGGATTTGGTTGAGACCTGATCGAGCGTCACGCCGTAGTCCATCGCCCCCATCCAGGATTGCACGCTGGCCCCCCAGGGCACATCGGGGATCACGGAAGAGGCGGGCACGTCTTTTCCGGCGCGGCCTGCATCGCCCAAAGCATCCAAAATCGCGCTCCAGGCGTTGTCATAGGCCACCCAATCGGACCCCGTCGCCGGGTTGCCGTCGAGGTCGAACAAATCCGAATCAGCGTTCGAGTGGTCGACCATCGTGAAACCTTTCTCGTAACCCATTTTCGCGTATGGGTTGTTATTTGCGCCATTTATCCACGAACAGCCCACATCCACCGGCTGCCCCAACCGATCACTTTCGGTATGGGCCCGGCCCCCTACGCGGCCCGAGGATTCCACGATCACGAAAGACACCCCCGCCTGTTGCAGCACCCGTCCCGCCGACAGGCCGGCAGAGCCAGCACCAATGATTACGACGTCAGGATTGGTGGGCAGGGACTGAGCCATGAGGGGAGATGCTCCGAATGCTGTCAGGCCGCCCAAAACGGCGCGGCGTCCTATTTTTGCGGGCATGAGGGGTGTCCTTTCTGGTGGATTTGCGGTGAGGGTATTGCGCAAAGAGCGACCGCGCGCGGCAGTTTAGGGGGGCGGTGCAAGACCGCTGTCCCGGGCGCAGATGTTGCAGATGCACGCATGGTCTGCGGGATGATCTGCTGTTTTACGCGGCGTGCAACAGTGACCGTATTTGCAGCAGATCGGCAAACAGGCAGGCCGTGACGCGGGATATTCGAGGCAGATTTGATCATAAATTATTGCCCTTTGCGCTGCATGGTCTAAGGTTTTGAGGTGGCTGCCTGAATTTCGGGCACCGATCAAATTGTGATCTCGGATGGCCGGGTTAAGCACTTGACTCGATTCGTGACCTGCATAAATGATTGAATGATCATTCAATGAGATGTGCGGGAACCAGTTAAAAGTCAATTGTAGATTTCCGGACTGAATGGGACCTGACGGATAGGTCACGCAAAAAAAAGGTGTTCACCAAACAGGATGGCACCAGTCAACAACAGGGGAGAACCAAGTCAATGGACGTTCTTGATCAGCTAGGCACGATGCGCGAAGGCAA
>JBCCAJ010000107.1:0-7615 GCA_039814845.1 Pseudomonadota bacterium
GATCGTTGGTCGGCCCAGACAGAGATTTTGCTGTTCACCGCCGCGCGGCGAGATCACATGGAACGCACCATCCGGCCTGCGCTGGCGGCGGGGCAGGTGGTGGTTTGCGATCGGTTCGTCGACAGCACGCGCATGTATCAAGGGCTGCGCGGGGCAGGGCTGCGCGCCAAGGTCGATCAGCTGCACGATCTGATGATCGGGCAAGAGCCAGACCTGACCGTGCTGGTGGATATGGACCCGGAGGTGGGACTGGCCCGCGCCTTGGGCCGTCAGGGCAGTGAAGAACGGTTTGAACAATTTGGTCTCTCGTTGCAGGAACAGATGCGCTCGGGATTTCTTGACTTGGCGGCGGCTGCACCGGATCGCTTTGTTGTGGTCGACGGTGCCCGCGACGAAGACACGGTTGCCGAAGAGATTGCGGGCATCGTAACGTCGCGCCTGACATGACCGACACACCAGAACCTGACCGCGTCCCTGGCGCGCCACACCCCCGTGATGCCCTTGTGCTTTACGGTCAATCGGCGGCGGAAGAGGCGTTTTTGCAGGCCTTCAATGCGGGACGTTTGCATCATGCGTGGCTCATCACCGGGCTGCGTGGCGTCGGGAAGGCCACTCTCGCTTGGCGGATTGCGCGATTCCTACTGGCGGCGCCTCAGGGCGGTGGGCTTTTCGGGGAAACATTGGACCCGGATACATTGGATGTGTCGCCCGATCATCCCGTGGCCCGGCGTTTGGTGGCGGGCGCGGAGCCCGGGTTTTTCCACATCACCCGGCGCGTGAACGAAAGCAGTGGGCGTCTACGGGCGGAAATCGTGGCCGAGACGGTACGCGATCTGAACCGCTTCCTGCAAATGTCGAGCGCGGACGGTGGGCGGCGTGTCGTGCTGATCGACAGCGCGGATGAGATGAACCCGCAAGCCGCCAACGCGCTTTTGAAGATGCTGGAAGAGCCGCCCGAGCGGACAACCTTTTTTCTGATTAGCCATCAGCCTGCGCGGCTATTGCCCACCATCCGGTCGCGCTGTCGCGATCTGCGGTTGGGTGAATTGGGGCCTGAAGACATGGCACATGCCCTCACTCAGGCAGGCGTTGAGGCGGGGGAAGATGCTGGTGCAGTGACTGAGCTGTCGGGCGGGTCTGTTGGGGAGGCGGTTCGTCTGATCGGGCTGGAAGGCGTGGCGCTTTACCGTGATCTTATTGATATCATCGGGTCTTTGCCGTCCCTCGATCGCGTAAAGGCTGGGAAACTGGCGAACCAGATGGCCGCACGGGGCGCGGAAGAGCGGCTCGACCTGTTCTTTGCGCTCACTGATCTGATGCTGTCGCGGATGGCGCGCGCGGGTGCGATGGGGCAATCACCCACAGAGGCCACCAAGGGCGAAGCCGCTGCCTTTCAAGCTCTTGCGCCCAGTGCCGCGAAAGCCCGCGATTGGGCATCACTTGCACAGAATATCGGGGCCCGGGCGCGCCATGGCCGGGCGGTGAACCTTGACCCCGCCGCGCTTGTGCTGGATACGGTGCTGAAGCTGCAATCAACCGCCAAAACCTGAGGTCACATGGCCGAATTGGTCGAGATCACCGACACTCATTGCCACCTGGATTTTGACACCTTCGCCGAGGAATTGGACGAGGTGGTGGCGCGTGCCATGGACGCGGGCGTGACGCGCATGGTGACGATCTGCACGAAGCTGCGGCTGGAGCCTTCGGTGCGCGCTTTGGCCGAACGGTTTGATCCGGTGTTCTATGCCGCTGGCACCCATCCGATGAGCGTGGCTGAAGAGCCGATGGTGGCGCTTGACGATCTGGTGGCGCGGGCCGCGCATCCGAAATTCGTGGGCATCGGGGAGACTGGGCTGGATTACTACTACACGTCCGAGAGTGCTGTCGTGCAGCAGGAAAGCTTGCTGATCCATATTGAGGCTGCGCGCCAAACCGGGCTGCCTCTGATCATCCATGCCCGGTCGGCGGATGAAGATATGGCGCGGATTCTGACAGATGAGTATCGCGCGGGCGCGTTCGACTGCGTCATGCATTGTTTTTCGTCGTCTGAAGGGCTGGCCAAGGCGGCGCTCGACTGTGGGTTTTACTTGTCCATGTCGGGCATAGCAGCCTTCCCCAAATCGCAGGCGTTGCGCGACATCTTCGCCGCAGCACCTGTGGACCGGGTTCTGGTGGAAACCGACGCGCCTTATCTCGCCCCGCCCCCCTATCGCGGCAAGCGCAATGAGCCGTCTTATGTGGTTCACACAGCGCAGGTTGGGGCGGAAGTTTTCGGGATGGCGTGGCCCGATTTCGCTGCGCAGTGTCAGGCCAATTTTGACCGGTTGTTTACGAAGGCGCGCGTGGCATGAGTGTTGAGACGCGCTTCACCATCTTGGGCTGTGGCTCTTCCGGCGGGGTGCCACGGCTGGGCGGGAATTGGGGCGATTGCGACCCTGAAAATCCGCGCAATCATCGGCGGCGGTGTTCGCTGTTGGTGGAGCGGCAGGCGGACGCTGGCACCACACGGGTCTTGATCGATACCTCACCTGATCTGCGATCGCAACTTCTGGATGCGGGTGTCGGGGAATTGGATGCGGTGATCTATACCCACGAACATGCAGACCACGTTCATGGGATTGATGACCTGCGAATGATCGTCTTCAACATGCGAAAGCGGGTGCCGGTCTGGGCCAACGGCGCCACGCAGAATGCGCTTCTGGGCAGGTTCGGCTATGCCTTTGTGCAACCTGAAGGGTCACCTTATCCACCGATTTTGGAGTTACACACTATAAATGGTGATATTTCTATAAAAGGTGCCGGGGGTGAGATTGTGTTCCAACCCTTCGAGGTGAACCACGGATCTATCGACTCGCTGGGCTTTCGCATTGGTGATCTGGCCTATCTGCCGGATGTCGCCGCGATCCCAGAAGACGCCTGGTCCATGCTAAATAGCCTTGATTGTTGGATTTTAGATGCATTGCGGCGTGACCCGCACCCCACGCATTCCCATCTGGCGCAATCGCTGGAATGGATGAAGCGTGCAGCCCCCCGGCGCGGTGTGCTGACCAACATGCACAATGATCTCGACTACCAAACGGTTGAGGCCGAGACCCCAGACCACATCACGCCGGCCTATGACGGTATGGTGATTACCTATAAGGGGTAACGGGTTGCAGGCGCTTCTTGATGTGATTTTGCCGGTCTTTGTGGTGATCGGCGCGGGCTATCTGGCCGTATGGCGGCGGTGGTTTTCCGACGCTGGGGTCGATGGCTTGATGGTATACACCCAAAATTTCGCCATTCCCTGCCTGCTGTTTCTGGCCATCGCCACGCTGGATCTGGGTCAAAGCTTTGATTGGCGGCTGCTTCTGAGTTTCTATGCTGGCGCGCTGTCGGGGTTCTTCCTTGGGCTTTTTGGCGCGCGTTACCTGTTCGGGCGGGACTGGGAGGATGCCGTTGTTATCGGATTTTGCTGTCTTTTTTCCAATTCCGTGCTTCTGGGGCTGGCGATCACGGAACGGGCCTATGGGGCGGGCGCGCTTGTGGGGAATTACGCCATCATCTCGGTGCATTCTCTTTTCTGTTATGGAATTGGCATAACGGTGATGGAGGTGGTCCGCGCAAAAGGACGCGCTGGGTTTGGAACGCTTGTTCAGGTCACGAAGTCGATTTTTTCCAACGCGCTGATCCTTGGGATCGTGCTGGGCTTTGCGTTCAATATGGCCGGGCTCACGCTGCCTGCGTTTCTGGACACGGGGTTGAACCTCATCGCGCAAAGCGCACTACCGGCGGCACTTTTTGGCATGGGCGGGGTGCTGGCCAGTTACAAAGCGGAGGGCGACCTGCGGCTTGTAGGTTGGATTTGTCTGGTCACTTTGGTGATCCATCCTGCCATCACCAAGGGCCTTGGCCTCGCCGTGGGGCTGGCAGAGGCGGGGACGCGATCCGCGGTGATGACAGCAGCGATGGCGCCGGGGGTGAACACTTACATCTTCGCCAATATGTATGGTCGCGCCAAACGTGTGGCCGCCACATCGGTTCTGGTGGCGACCATTCTGACGATTTTTACGGCCTGGGTGTGGCTGGGCATTTTGCCTTAAGCCGCGCTGGGCCGCAGACCTGTCAGGCTTCTTTAGGCGGCGCGCCGCCAGCGAAATTGTTGCCGCCCACGTAATTGCAGGGATCCTCCTGCATTTGCAGATGCAACCCGTCCTCCTGATAGGGATTGGCGCGGGCCAGATCCTCATCCACCTCAATCCCCAATCCCGGCGTGTCCGGGACGGGGATAAACCCATCCTCCACCCGGATCGAACCTTTGATCAGCGCGTCGTGGAACGGGCTTTCAATCGTTTCGGCCATCAAGATGTTGGGGATGGAGGCTGCGAAGTGGACGTTTGCGGCCCATTCCACCGGGCCCGCATACAGATGCGGGGCCATTTGCGCATTATAGACCTCTGCCATCGCGGCGACCTTCTTCATCTCCCATATGCCGCCCGCCCGGCCCAAGGCAGGTTGCAGGATCGTCGCGGCCCCTTCGCGCAAGACGGGCGCGAATTCGGCCTTGGTGGTGAGCCGTTCACCCGTCGCCACCGGGATGCGAACAGCGCCCGCCACCCGTGCCATCTGGGCTACGTTGTCGGGTGGAATAGGTTCTTCGAACCACAGCGGCGAGTATGGCTCCAATGCCTGGCCGAGGCGAATGGCCCCTGCGGTGGTGAACTGGCCGTGGGTGCCGAACAGCAGGTCCGCGCGATCACCCACGGCCTCTCGGATCGCTTTGCAGAAGGCCACGGAGATGGAGATGTCGGTCATCGCGGGGCTATGGCCGCCGCGCATGGTGTAAGGGCCCGCGGGGTCGAATTTGACGGCGGTGTAGCCGCGATCCACGCAATCCAGCGCGGCCTCCGCCGCCAGATCCGGCGATGTCCAAAAGGCGTTTATATCATGTTTTTCAAGCGGGTAGAGATAGGTGTAGGCGCGGATGCGGTCATTCATCTTGCCGCCCAAGAGCGCCCAAACCGGCCGCCCGCGCGCTTTGCCCAGGATGTCCCAGCAGGCAATCTCCAACCCCGAAAACGCGCCCATCACGGTCAGATCAGGCCGCCCTGTGAACCCGGAAGAAAACACGCGGCGGAACATGAGTTCGATGTTTTCGGGGTTCTCACCCTCCATATGGCGGTCGAACACGTCGCGGATGACATGTTCCATCGCGTCGGGCCCGATGGAGGAGGCATAGCATTCCCCCCAGCCGGTGATGCCGTCATCTGTGGTGACTTTGACCAAAATCCAGTAACGCCCACCCCAACCCGGAGGCGGTGGGGCGGTGACGATGATATCAAGATCGCGGAGTTTCATGCGATGCATCCTTTGATGGAACAGGCTTTGAAGGGTCAGGCTTTGAAGGGTCAGGGCGCGAGGCCCAGAACAGGGCCAGCGCAGCGACAGACAGACAGGCCGCCGCAAGGAAGGGTGCGCCGGGCAGGAAGATGGGCCCATCGGGGCGGGTTGCCGCGGCGAACACGGCGGTCATGATCAGCGGGGCGAGGATCATGGCCAGAGCGCTGACGGAAGTGAGGATGCCTTGCAACTCTCCTTGGGCGTTCTCTGGTGTGCGTTGCGACATGATCGCCTGCAAGGCCGGGCCCGACATGGCCGCCAGTGCCGCAACGGGTGTGAAGATCAGCGCAAAGGTCCCGTTTGTGATGAAAGCCAACACAGGAAGGGCAATCAGCGAAAAGCCGAAACCTGCGATGACAGTATAGAATTCGCCCAACCGCGCGATGGCCAGACGGATCAAGCCGCCCTGCACCACAGCCATAGAGATGCCAAAGGTTGCCAGAGACACGCCAATCATAGCCGGGGACCAGTTAAACTGAGCTTGGGTGTAGTAGGCCCAGATCACCGGATAGACATTGCTGGACATCTGCAGCAACAGCATCACGATCAGCAGGGCCATCAGGCCGGGCAGGGCGCGGATATGCGCTATGGCACCAAAAGGATTGGCGCGGGCCCATGAAAACGGGCGGCGGATTGCATCGGTCACGGTTTCGGGCAGGATCAGAAATCCGAAGATGAAATTGGCGCCTGCGAGGGCTGCGGCGGCATAAAAGGGCGCGCGGGTGCCCATATCGGCCAGAAGCCCACCGATCACGGGGCCCAGAACGAACCCAAGCCCAAAGGCCGCGCTGACCAATCCAAAGCCGGAGGCGCGGTTTTCACGGGTGGAGGTGTCCGCCATGTAAGCGAGCGCCGTGCTGTGGGTGGCTGCCGTGATGCCGCCGACTGCCCGCGCAATGAGCAAAAGCCAGATGCTGCCCGCGACGGCCATGACAAGGTAGTCCAGCGCCATCACGAAAAGCGAAATGAGCAGGATAGGGCGGCGGCCAAACCGATCAGAGAGATTGCCAACCGTCGGGCCGCACAGAAACTGCATTACGGCGAAAGTGGTGGTCAGAACACCACCCCAAAGGGCCGCGTTGGCCAATGTGCCGCCGCCCACCTCAAGCAGCAAAGATGGCATCACCGGAATGATAAGCCCGATCCCCATGGAATCGATCACCACGGTGAGCAATATGAAGATGGTGGGCAACCGGCCAGTTGTGGGGCGAGACATGACGCGACTAAAGCCGTTTCCGGACTGGGAGACAATCTTCAATCAAGGGGGGCGCAGTTTTTAAAAAACTGCGGTCGAATTCTTTGAAAGAATTCGTGTCACAAATGGCCAATTTCGCGCATGAAACTGGTGAGCAGATCAGCATAGGTTTCGGGCGCTTCCACGCAAGGAAGATGGCCTGCCCGGCGCATCAACTCCAACCGTGCGCCAGGCACCAGATTGATCGTTTCGCGCACCATGTCGACAGGGGTGGCGCCATCCTCGGTGCCTGCAATGCCCATAATGGGCAGGCGCAGCGCAGATGTTGGCGTGTAGAAATCTGTGCCTGCGATGGCTTCTGCACAGCCAATGTATCCCTCGGGTGGTTGCGCGGTCAGCATGCGCCGCCAATGGGCCACATCCCCGTTGCGCAGGAAATCGCGGGAAAACCAGCGAGGCATGATGTCGTCTGCGATGCCGTCCAACCCTTTGGCTTGTACGGCCTCTATCCGCTTTTGCCACATGTCCCGCGTGCCGATCTTGGCCGCAGTGTTCGACAGGACCAATCCGCGCACCATGTCCAACCGCTTGGCTGCCAGACCTTGACCGATCAGCCCACCGATCGACAGCCCCACAAACACCGCATGGCGCACCTCCAACGTGTCCAAAAGCCGTTCGGTATCCCGCACCAAAGCGCCCATCGTGTAGGGCGGGTTGGGCACGCTGCTTTGGCCATGGCCGCGCTTGTCATATCGAATGATACGCAGGCCGGGCGGCAGATGGGAGATCAGTGCATCCCACATGGTCAGATCCGTGCCCAGCGAATTCGCAAACACCACCCGTGCACCATTCGGGTCGCCATCTTCGCGGAAATGCAGTTCCACGTCCGTCAGATTGAGCATCGGCATTAGCTAAAAAGTTCCATATGCGCCATGATCTGCCCATGGTCGGAGGCGAGCTTGTTGTAAGGCGCTTCCGGGTGCGATCCGTCGGTGAGGTGGTCGTTGAAGACCGAGAAATACTGCATTTCACCCATGGGCC
>JBCCAJ010000384.1:0-3322 GCA_039814845.1 Pseudomonadota bacterium
AAGCCCCGCCAGAAGCTTCAGCATAGTGGATTTGCCCGACCCGTTGGCACCCAGAACCGCGATGCGTTGCCCGGGCTTGATACCCAGACCCGTCACATCCAGCACCGGCGCGCCGTCGCTGTCATAACGGTATTCCATCTCGTGAAGTTCAAACGCGCCCGACAAGGTTTCCCGGCGCAGGTAAGACCGGCCCTCTTCCTTTTCCTGGGCCGCTTCCGCGATGGTATCGAGCGCCTCAAGCGCAGCCTTCACATTGGTCCAGCGCGCAAGGATGCCCGCGAATTGCGTCAGCGGTGCCAGTGTGCGGCTGGTCAGGATGCCGACGGCGATGATCGTGCCCACAGTGAACTGACCGGCAAAGACAAGATAGGTGCCCATGACCACGGCGGCGATATAGGTGGCCTGCTGCACGCCCTGGCTCCAATAGGTCAGCATCGAGGCCAGCCGCCGCTGTTCTGCAGAACTGTAGGACGACAGCGCGTTCAGCTCATCCCACATCCGCATAGCGCGTTCTTCGCCACGTTGGGTCTTGAGCGTGTCGAGCTCGCTTAGCACTTCCTGCAACAGACGCCCCGCTTTGGCAGACGCACCTTGGGTCTGACGGGTCAGCGCAAGCATCCGTTTTTGAAGGAAATATCCGGGCAGCAGCATAAGAATGCCACCCAGCAGGATCACCCAAACCACATTGCCCGCGATGGACGCCACCAGCAGCAGGAACACCGCGATGAAGGGGATATCGGCCAGTGTGGCAATGGTGGAGGAGGTGAAGAATTCCCGCACCGATCCGAAATCCCGCATGGCTGCAAAAAGGCCCGAGGGCGGCAGAGGCCGTCTGTCGGATCGCATGCCGATGACGCGCTGCATCAAAGAGTGCTGGATCGACAGCTCAATCTCTCGTCCCGCGGCATCCGTCAGGCGCGCGCGCGCGATCTTCAACGCCGCTTCCATCCCGATGGCCAGAAACGCGCCGACCGCCAGAACCCAAAGCGTGGCCTCCGATTGATGCGGGATTACACGGTCATAGACCTGCAGGGAAAACAGCGCGACCGCCACGGCGAAGATATTGGCAACCAGCGACCCTGCCATAATCTCCCCGATCTGGCGGCGGAATTTCGGGAACTCCCCCCAGAACCAATGTTGCGTGCTCAGCACCGGGGTGTGCCGTTCTGCAACCTGGCGGAGCGTCGTCCGACCGGTCAGGATGGTTCCGGAAAAGACGCCAGCAAATTCCGCAACCGGCACTTCGGCGCGGTTGTCCAGGCAGGTTGTGTCAAAGATAGTCAGGATGTCGCCGTCCTGAGACATCACCAGAACGCTTTGTTGGTTGGTCATCAGCGCGACGGCGGGCCAGACAGACGGTTGGATCGCAACGCGATGCTTGATCTTGGGCGCAATGCCTGTGGTTTCCAACGCGCTGGCAAGCGCCTTGATCGACACATCGCCCGGTGACGTGCCCCACATAAATTCGGCGATGTCAGAGGCGGCCACCTCCACCCCGTTCAAGGCGGCAAAGGTCGCAATCAAAGACGCGCGGTGTTGAATACGTTCCGCCGTGCCTTCGATCATCGCGCGGATGGAGCCATCAGGCTCTGACGCCTCGGCAGGGTTGTGGGTTGGCATCACATGCGGCGCCGTGTCGGCCGGGCCATTTTGCGGCTGCGCAGGCGTGTTGGCCGGTTGCGTCCCGGCCAGCGTCAAGTTCACATGCTTCTTCGGCGCAGGGTTCGCCACACCGCCGGCAATTGTCAATGTCACCGGTTTGACAGGACTATCACTCAAATCTTTTCCCCATCCGCCAGCAGGCCAAAATCCCGTGCCAGTTCAAGCTGGATCAGGATCACTTCATATTTCGCATCCACATGGGCGCGTTCGCGTTCGACCAGTTGTTCGTAGATGTTGATCACATCCATCACCGATCGCTGACCGGCCTCAAACTGGCGCTCAAAAAGGCGGAAGGTGACGCGGCTTTGCTCTGCCAACTGCTTGGCCTCTACCTCTTGTCGCTGGAAGGATTTGAGCCGTTGACGCAAACGGCTCTCTGAGCGCGCGGCGTCTTCTTCAGCCTCGCCCACCTGGCGCTTGGCGGTTTCCTTGCTGGCCTCAATCGCGCGCGTCTGGGCGGGCGTGCCAAAGCCCAAAGGCGTGGTCAGCCCCGTGCCAATGGCACCCACGACATCATTGTCAGAGATATCAGCAGAGGCAGATACACCGGGCAGCAATCCCGCCCGTTTCATCTTCGCATCCGCAACACTGCGCTCCGCCTCGGCCTCAGCCTTCAGCACCGAAAGCATCCCGACGCCGCCTGCCGGTGCCTTAAGTGAGACACGCCCCGGCAGATCCGCATCAAACGTCCGCCCCGTCATCGCGCGCAATTCTGCCTGCGCGGTGGTGGCGACCTCTTGTGCCGTGGCCTGGCTGGATTTCATACCGTTGATTTTGCTTTCGACCACGCGCTGATCGGCGCGGTCCGACACGCCACCATTCACCCGGCCCACCACGATGCGTTCAAATTCACGCATCCGCGACAAGGCCCGTCCATCCAGCTGCGCGGTTTCCGTTCCCCGCAGCGACGTTAGATAAAGAGACAGCGCGGTATAGACGCGGTCATTCATATCCGTAGAAAGATTGACCGCCGCCACTTCCACATCGGCGGCGGCAAAGGCGCGTTCGGCCTTCCGGCGGCCATTGTCAAATAGCACCTGTTCTAGAAGCATCGAGGTAACCAGATCACCCATGCTGGTAAGGGAGATATTGGGCCCAAGTGTGGGAAGCCAGTTCTTTGACGCGGCTTCTGCCCGCAGCTTCGCGCTGCGCAGCTCGGCCTCAGACGCCCGCGCCGAGGCATTCAACGCAGCCCTTGCGACCTCATCAAACGCCGATCCTTTGGGCAACATGGATTGCCGTTCCAGAAGCGTGTCGATGATCTGGCTTTCCGCCTCACCCGGGGCTTGCGCCAGCGCGCCGGCGGGTTGTTCTGTCTCTGAGAAATCAGGCTCTTTGGCAAACATGGACGCGCCTGGCGCATTTCCCATGCACCCGGACAGCAGCAACACGCTGACTGTCAAAGCGATCCCGCTTTGCCCGATCATTTTACCCATTTTACCGCCTCATACCGCATGCATCTTTAACGTGCACTTTGCTTACTTGAAGACGGCCACGGCAACACGCGCCGCAGCCTTACTTATCAGATGATGACATTCACCTCCTGCTCCACAACGACGACTGCGCCGCTGTTGCCCACCGTGTAGACATCATAAACCGTGTTATCGATCGTCTGCGTCTGCGCCAGTTTGGTCGCATTCGTCAGGGTCAGCGTGTCATC
>JBCCAJ010000224.1:0-5199 GCA_039814845.1 Pseudomonadota bacterium
TCTGCCGGTGATGCTTTGCCGGCGGATTTCGCCAAAGATCGCGGACGGCTTTACCTGGGGCCTGACTGGGCGGAAGGGTTGAAGGCAGCGGGCAGCGCCCTGCCCCATCTGGCGGCGCAGATGCGCGGGCAACTGAGCTGGTTCAATGATCTGCTGGTCGACGGACGATCATTCCTTTTGGGCGAAGACCCGGGTGCGATTGATGCGCAGGTCTATCACATCCTCTGGTTCCTGCGGGGCCGCTGGGCGCAAGGCCCGGCATTCCTGTCCGAATTCACCGCGCTGGAGCCGTGGGAGACCCGCGTCACGCAGATCGGCCATGGCACGGTGGCGGACATGACGCCCGAGGCCGCGATTGAGGCCGCCAAAGCCGATATCACGACCCAAGAAGTGGAAGACCCCAATGACCCCCAAGGGCTGCGGCCCGGGATGGTGGCGACCGTCTCTCCCGATCTGGACGGGGGCGAACAGCCGGTGGAAGGCCTTATCCACGCGGTCGCGGCAGACCGGCTGGCCATCCTGCGCGAAGATACTGATCTGGGCCAGATTTGCGTCCATTTTCCCCGCGTGGGTTACAGGGTTGAACTGCGCGATGTCTAGCGCCCTCGCTTTGCGACATCATGGCACCGCGTCACGGCGCCTTCACGCGTTGCCCAACGTGCATTTGCGGCCTATGTCAGCATCGAAATCTAAAAAAGTCGCGCCCCTTGCACAGGAAAAACCGGAAAATCACCCCCAGTCACACTCTGCTCAGGCCTCATTCTGACCCCTGTTTCGCAGGGAATGTGTCAAGAATAGTAGACGGCAGTGTAAATTTAAGTTTACATTATCACTGTCATTTCCGAGGATAACTGGCGAGAACCAGGAAAGATTCTTATGAAACATCGCGCCCAAGAGATTACCCCCATCCCCACGGAATGGATCGGACCGATTTACATCACCGGTAACGTGATGAACGAACAGGTCTCTGTCCCTATGGCCACCTATGAGACGCCGCTTTGGCCATCTACCGGGCGGGGCGCGCGGGTCTCACGGCAAGCGGGTGGTGTGCGTTGCACGTTGGTAGATGAACGCATGACCCGGTCTGTGGCCGTGCGTGCCAAGAATGGCGAAGAGGCCTTTGCCGCTTGGGAAAGCATCAATGGCCGACGCGATGAAATTCAGGCGATTATCGAAACGACCAGCCGCTTTGCCAAACTGATCGACATGAACCGCCAGATCGTGGGCAACCTTCTGTTCATCCGGTTTGAATGCGCTACGGGCGATGCCTCGGGCCACAACATGGTGACCGGTGCAGCGGATGCGCTGCTGGGCTGGATCCTGAACGAATACCCGCATCTGGAATATGCCACCATCTCCGGCAACATGTGCACAGACAAGAAAACGAGCGCAGTGAATGGCATTCTGGGGCGCGGCAAGTACGTGGTCGCGGAAATGGAAATTTCCCGAGAGCTTTGCGACAAGCAGCTGCGCACGACGCCTGAGAAGATGGCGCAGCTGAACGTGGAAAAGAACCTGATCGGCGGTGTGGTTGCGGGGTCTCTGCGGTCCGCCAACGCGCATTTCGCCAATATGTTGCTGGCCTTCTATCTGGCCACGGGTCAGGACGCGGCAAACATCATTGAAGGGTCGCAAGGCATCGTGCATGTCGAGGCACGCCCCGACAGCATGTATTTTTCCTGCACCATGCCCAACCTCATCGTGGGGTCCGTGGGCAGCGGCAAGGGCAATGAGGTGGTGGAACAGAACCTTACCCGTTTGGGCTGCAAGGAAGACCGCGAACCGGGCGCCAATGGGCGCCGTCTGGCCGTGCTGTGTGCGGCGACCGTGCTCTGCGGGGAAATCTCCCTGCTCGCCGCCCAGACCAACCCCGGAGAATTGATGCGCACCCATTTCAAGATGGAGCGCGGCTAAAACCCCCGGAATGTCTGCCCGGGGTAAGGAGGAACCATGACCAAAGTCGGCATCGACAAAATCAGCTTCTATGTCCCCGAGCATTACGTGGCACTTTCCGTGCTGGCAGAGGAACAGGGCATTGACCCGGATAAGTTCTCCCGCGGGATTGGTCAGAACAAGATCGCCATGTGCATGCATGACGAAGACGTCGTGACGCTGGCCGCAGAGGCCGCCGCGAAGGTCATCGAAGGCGAAGATGTGGATGCGATCGACACCGTCCTTTTCGCCACGGAAACGGGCATCGACCAATCGAAAGCCGCTGCCGTCTACGTCCATGAACTGCTGAAACTACCGCGCAAATGTCGCGCTGTAGAACTTAAACACGCCTGCTATTCCGGCACCGCCGCGCTGCAACTGGCCTGTGGGCATGTGACCCGCAAGCCCGACCGCAAAGTGCTGGTCGTGGCCTCTGACGTGTCGCGTTATGACCTCGACAGCCCGGCGGAAGCCACGCAAGGCTGCGGTGCCGTGGCCATGCTGGTTTCCGCCGATCCCAAGCTTCTGGAGATTGAACCAGCCTCCGGCTGCTACTCCGAAGACGTGATGGATTTCTGGCGGCCCAACTACCGCAAGACACCGCTGGTCGACGGCAAGTTTTCCACCATGAAATACCTCAGCGCTCTCCAAGGTGCGTGGGAAGACTACCGCGATCAGGATGGCCGCGCCTTCAACGAACTGGCGCAGTTCTGCTATCACCTGCCCTTTACCCGCATGGGCACCAAGGCGCATCGGCAACTGGCGTCGATGAACAAGGCGCAGAACGATCCGGGCGTGACCGAACCGGGCATGATCTACAACCGCGACGTCGGCAACTGCTATGCGGCCGCGCTGTATGTCTCACTCACCTCCGCTTTGGAAAACACTGAGGCCGATCTGACCGGTCAGGCCGTCGGCCTCTTTAGCTACGGCTCTGGTGCTGTGGCTGAATACTTCGCGGCCAAAGTTCTGCCGGGCTACCGTGAACGGCTCTTCAAAGAACACCACCAGAATCTGCTTGAAGACCGCAAGGCGCTGTCTTACGCCGAATACCGTGACATTTGGCACACGCCCGATCCGCAAGACGGAACTGCCCATATCATGCCGAATGCCGCACGGGGACGGTTTAGGTTGAGCCATATAGATGAGCACAAGCGCCATTACGAAGCCGCCTGACGCCGACGGCGCGCGCGCGCCCGGTAAGCTAATTCTCAGCGGGGAACATTCCGTCGTTTACGGCTGTCCCGCGGTGGTCGTGGCCATCACGCGGTACATCGACGTGTGGTTCACGCCGCTGCATAAAACGAACGGGTTGCAGACCGCGTTTGAGACGCTGGCGCCGCGGTCGTTTTATCCCTTCGACGTGCTCAAAAGCTTCAAGGACGGGCTGGACAAGCGGTTCGATGAATTCATGCGAGGCGAATTGCCGGTGCAGAAAATTCTGTCGAAACCGGATGATTTGGCGATTTATACGCTGACTTCGCTCTTGCCAAAAATCCCCGCCTTTGGATCACAGGACGGCATGCCTTTGCCCGTGCCTGGGCAGCTGACGTCTCGGTCGGATATGCCTTTGGGCGCAGGGATGGGATCGTCGGCGGCGGTCGTGGCGGCGACGATTGTGCTTTATGAACATCTGCTGGGACGGCCGCAAAGCATCGAGGACCGGTTCCAGAAGGTGCGGTTCTGCGAACGGCTGCAACACGGCAAAGGCAGCGCGATTGATGCATCTGCCGTGGTCTTTGGGGGCATGAACCGGGTGCAAGGCGATGATGTGCGCCAGCTCAGCATTGCGCCGGATCATTCGCTGGCATGCTCTGACGGCTGGTACTGGGTGCTGCACGGCACACCGGTGTCGAAGACGGGCGAATGCGTGGCCAAGGTGCGCGCCCATCACGGCAGCAACGCGACCCTTTGGGAAGAATTCACCGCGTGCACGACCGCGTTTGAAGACGTCATCGCAACCGACAGCGACCCGCGCGACGTGATCCGCGAAAACCAACGCCTGCTGGACTTCATTGGTGTTACCCCCACCCCATCGGCGCGCTTCATCGCGGCAGTGGAGGAGAGCGGCGGCGCGGCCAAGATATCCGGTGCGGGCGCCGTGGCGGGTGACAATGGCGGCGCGATCCTGGTTTATCAACCCGATCATGACGCCATGGTCGCATGCATGGCGAAATACCCCGATCGCAAGTGGGACAAGTTGCAAGTGGCGCAGGAAGGCGCGCGCCTGATGGCCGCCCACCCTGCCATGGCCGCTGCGCAGTAATGGACAGGCTGATCACGGTCTCTGCACCGGGATCCATCATGATCACGGGCGAACATGCGGTGGTCTACGGCCACCCGGCTATAGTTGCGGCGATTGATCAGCGGATCACTGTGCAACTGGCCCCCGAGGGCGATGCGTTGCTTCACATCACCTCTGGAATTGCGCCGCCTGCGCAGGTGCCTATGGGCCAACTGGTTGCAGAAGGCCCTTACAGATTTGTCATCGCAGCGGTGCTTTTGCACAGGGGGGAAATCCCCAGCGGGCTACGCATTGATATCACGTCAGAGATCGACCCGACATTGGGTCTGGGCTCCTCCGCTGCGGTGACGGTGGCTGTCCTTGCTGCGCTTGCAGGCGAGGCCACGGCGCAGGTGCACCAGACCGCGCTGTCCATCATTCGCGCACAACAGGGCCGGGGGAGTGGCGCTGATCTTGCGGCGTCTTTGCAAGGCGGCGCGCTATCCTACCAGATTGAGGGCGACGGGCCCGCCCGGATTGCGCCCCTGTCCCCTCCGCCTGTCCTGTCGCTTTTCAATGTGGGCTACAAAACCCCCACGGCCGACGTGCTGGTGAGTGTCGCCAAGGCGCACGACGAAGACCCGGCGCGGATTGATACGATCTATACCGACATGGGCCGCGTCGCGGTGCAGACCATCGGTTCGGTCGAACGCGGCCATTGGGCCGCCACAGGGCCACATTTGGCGGCCTATCAGGACTTGATGCAACAGCTTGGTGTGTCCGATGATGCGCTGGATGGGGCGGTCGCACGGGCCACGGCCACGGACGGCGTGATCGGGGCCAAGATATCGGGATCGGGTTTGGGCGATTGCGTGGTGGCAATAGGAGCCGTACCCGACGGGTTCGAGCCTGTGAAATTGGCCAAGGAAGGCGTGGTGTTTCATGGCGAGCGCTGAACAGATATTCGAAAACCTGCTGCCCCATCCTTTGGGAGAGGCGCGGGAGGCCAGCGCCTATGCCCCCTCCAACATCGCGTTGGCGAA
>JBCCAJ010000052.1:0-10512 GCA_039814845.1 Pseudomonadota bacterium
CGACAAAATCTGCGGCATCCAACGCAATGGCGTGCGCTATCGCGGCAAGCTGGTCCCGCTTCTGGTGCAGAAATACGGCGTTGAGGTCGGCGGTGATGATGGCAAACAGGAGTTTGACCAGATCGCCAGCTTCCGCCGCTTCCTTCTGTTTGCCCGCGACACGATCCGCTGGCGCCGCCCGATGGAGCCCGACATTCACTGGTCCGCCATGTCGGGGCATGTGTCGACGTTCATCGTCAACGGCGGGCGCTATGACCGGATCTTCTGGACGGAAAGCTTCAATGACGGGATGGCGGACGTTCTGAAGGCGATCAAGACGCCCAAGAAGGTCGACCTGAAGAAAATCCCCCGCTTCAACGAAAGCGAAGGCCACGGCCCCAAACGCGCCCACCCGGTGGAAGATTACTTCGACGATCTGTCGATGCATCTGGTCTATGAAATCTACAAACGCGACTTTGAGCTGTTTAAGTACGATTTCGAAAACCCGGCCAACAAGATGCCTATTGGAGAAATCGACCTAGATGAGGTGCATGCCAAACTCGGGGAATGATGCATGCTTCAGGACAAACGCAAAGATCTGGACGGCGAGCGCCAAAAACGGCTGTTGCAAAAACTGGTGTCCGATCTGAGCCACGCAGACCCCAACGTCTATTACATGCCCACAGCCGGGATTGCTGCGCTGTTGCATGACACGATCAAGACGGGCGGGCGGCTGTCGGCCGAGGATCGTGAGTTGCTGCAGCGCCTGACCTTGCGCGATATCGAAGTGCTTCTCAGCCTGCATTAAAGCGTTTCCAGTTTTCGTTTAAATGCTGCGTCGGCTTTTGCGTTTGAGCCGCCGAGGAATTTGGCGGCGAAAGGCAGCGAAAGACGATCCAGTGTAAACTGGAAACGCTCAAAGACACCTCATGAGATCATGGATCACTTGTGACCCGCGCGTCTGTGAACCGAGTTTATTGGCGTTTCTCAGGGTACGGCGGCAGACCTATTGGCGCAGCACACGCTGCATGAACCGACCCGAAACGCGCATTTATTCCATGAGGAGCATCCCATGATCTTGAAGACCCTTCGCACTGGTGCGGCCATCGCCGCCATCACCGTCGCCTCCATGAGCACGGCCTTTGCCGCCGATGAATTCTTCCTGAAGGACGAAGCCAAGAACATCGCCATCAGCGGCTATGACGCCGTGGCCTACCACACCGTGGGTGAGCCCACCAAAGGCTCCGCCGATTTCAAATTTGAACATGAAGGCGTGACGTGGAAATTCGCCTCTGCCGAAAACATGGCGAAGTTCCAGGCCGATCCTGCGAAATACGCCCCGGCCTACGGTGGCTGGTGTGCTGTCGGCACGGGCAAGGCCAAGAAAATCCCGACCCAGCCGCATCTCTTCAAGGTCGTCGACGGCCAGCTGTATCTGAATTCGTCTGAGGGCGCGCATGACCTTTTCCTCAAGGATGAGGCTGAGCGCATCAACCTGGCCGAAGGCAACTGGCCGACCATCCAAAGCACGCCTGCTTCCGATCTCTGATCAGGCCTGACAAATGCAACGGGAAGGGCGCGGGGAATTCCGCGCCCTTTTTGCTTGAGCGCGCGAGCTGATGTTCCCATAGTTTCCGTGAACCCTTCGGAGGCGGAACATGACATTCACGGCCCATGTGGAATACCTCTACCACATCACCTGCAAGACCTGCGGGTTCTATTGGACCTATGCGTCGATGGAAAAGAAGTTCGATATCGGCAAGCGGGACTACACCTGCCCGGCCTGCGGGGAGAAGGGCAAGATCGAATTGCAGGATGAAGTCAGCCTCTAGCGTCTGACAGCAAACGCAAAAAGGGCGCGAATTGCTCCGCGCCCCTCCGGTCATCTTGACCCAATCAACCCGGCGTAAAGGGCAGGGACGAATGGTGCATCACGATCTTCGCGTTGCCATCGTCCATCTGTTCAATCCCGAATGTGTATTCCACTTTCACCTCTTCGCCTTCTGTCGTCATGAAGAAGTAGTTGCCCATGGTCACGGCCATGTCGCCACTGATCACAGTGCCTTCGTTTTCCCAGCGCACATCGGTGTAGGGCGCGATGGCAAAGCCACCATCTTCTTCAATCGAACCGCCGACGAAATAGCTCAGCGCCTCATCGAAACTGCCGCGGAACTGGTCTTCGCTGGCCAGCGTCGGCTTGAACAGCACTTCGCGGTCGCCATAGGCATAGAAGGTGTTGATATGGTCGGTGGCCGCTTGCGTGTAGTCGCCGCCGTCCGTGTGGACCTTGCCGATATTCACGATGCCTTCGCCCCAGGCCATCTTCAGCGCAATAACGTCATCCTTGGTCAGCTCTGCTTTGCCCGCGTTGGCCGCCCCGGCCAGAGCGACTGTTGCGGCGATTGCGGACAGTGTGATCTTTTTCATGTGGTGTTCCCTTTGTGGTCAATGAGTGCGCGGACTAGCACCTGATGTTTATGAAGTGGGGATCGGTAATTCATAACACCAATTGAAAGTTTGACAGTTTTTGATAAATAAAAGGCATCAATAGGATTCGCCGATGCGACCCAGTTTGCGACAGATCGAATATTTCGTGGCCGTGGCCGATCATGGGGCTTTCGGTGCGGCGGCCCGGGCCCTGTCTGTCAGCCAGCCCAGCCTGTCCAAACAGCTCGCCACGATGGAGGATGAATTGGGCGTGCGCCTTTTTGAACGCACGTCCCGCCGCGTGACGTTGACACCGCTGGGCCGGTCCCTGTTGATCCGGGGTCGGACAATCCTGCAGGAAGCACGGGAGTTTCGCGCCATGGCGCGCGGGTCGATCGGGCTTTTTGGAGACTTCCTGTCCATTGGGGTGCTACCGTCCATCGGGGCCTATTTCATGCCCGTGGCCAACCGTTGGCTGCACAAGCTCTATCCCGATCTGCGGCTTACGGTGCAGGAAGGGGCCACTGCGCAACTTCTCGATCTTTTGCGCGTAGGTCGGGTGGATGCCGTGGTGGGGTCAGAAAGCCATGAGGATGACATCCGCAGTGTGCCGCTTTTCACCGAAAGCCTATGGATCTGCACGGCCAGCGATGACGCTTTAAGCGAAAGCACAAACCCAATAACGCTGGATGACTTGAAGGATCGCCCGCTCCTGTCCCTAAGCCCGGATTTTCATTTGACCACGGTGGTGGATCGTCTGGCGGAAGAGGCAGGCGCGTTTGTCAGCCGCGATTATCAAGGGGCAAGCCTTGATGCGATCCGTCAGATGGCGGTGATGGGTGCGGGCGTGGCGATCTTACCTTCGCTCTATGCGCTGGCCGAGGCGGTGCGCGATCCGGAATTCATCGTCCGCCGCATTGATCACCCGGCCGCCAAGCACGACATCGCCCTGCACTGGCGGCGCAGCTCCCACATGCAGGACGATTTCGCGCAGCTGTCAAACGTGCTGATCGACGTGAAACAGCAAATTCGGGAAAAGCGCGACAAACGCTTTTTGGTGTGACGAAAGGGGGGCCATTGCGCCCCCCTCAAACGTCAGACGTTAGGCCGCCTTTTTAGTGGCCCTGTCAGAGAGTGCCGCAACCATAAGCTGGGCTACCGCCTCGCTCGACTGCGGGTTCTGGCCTGTGATCAGCCGATTGTCGCGAACGGCCTGCGGCGTGAAGTTTTCTGCACCTTCGAACGACGCATCAAGGTTGCGCAAACGCGTTTCCAGAAGGAAGGGCACCACACCCGTCAATTCCACCGCCATTTCTTCACGGTCGGTAAATCCCGCCACCCGCTGGCCTTTAACCAACGGCTCACCGTCTGCGCGCTTGGCATTCACAAGCCCTGCGGGTCCGTGACACACGGCGCCGACAATGCCGCCCTTTTCATGGATGTCGCCCACCGCTTCGGCCAGCGCATCACTTTCAGGAAAATCCCACATGGTTCCGTGCCCGCCCGGCAGGAAGATCGCATCGAAACCAAACGCGTTGATGCGATGAACCGGGAGAGTGTTGTGCAGTTTCGCCAAGGCGCTCGCGTCATTCAGAAACCGCTGAACGGATGCGGCCCGGTCGGACGGGTCGTGTTCCAGGCTGCTTGGGTCATGCTCCACCTTACCGCCTTTGATTGAGGCGATGGTGACATCATGTCCTGCGTCCATCATCGCGTAGTAGGGCGCGGCCAGTTCTTCGTAGAAAAAGCCGGTGGGGTTTCCGGTGTCACCCAATTCGGTGTGGGAGGTGAGAACGAATAGAACCTTTTGCATGGTCGTCTCCTCTTTTTGCATGTCTAGGGACCCGCGCGTGACGGGCCATGTTCAACACAAAAACGAAGAGCCCCCTGCGAAGGTTCCATACGCAGGTGAGGATTCTACCGCAGCCATGAAGCTACATGATGAAGAGATCAAGTCCGGAGGTCGAACGCAACCGGCAGATAGGTCGGCCCGGTATTGGCGCTGTCGGGTAGGTGCTTTGCTTCCCCATTGGGGCGGATATTGGTGATCTTTTCCGACAGCAGACGATAGGCCACCGCCATATCATTCTTCGCCACGATCTGCCCAAGGCAGACATGCATCCCCGCGCCAAACCCGTAGTTGCGGTTGCGTTTTTCTGTAATGTCGAATGGGGCCTCTTCATAGGCATCGGGGTCGGTGCCTGCGCTTTCCGAGAAAAGATGCAGCGTCGTACCATTGGCAATCTCCAACCCCTGATACTCAAAATCCTCAACCGCCTCGCGCGTCACCCAAGTGATCGTCGGTCGCAGGCGCATGCATTCGGTCGCAGCGGCCATATCCAGCTTGGGGTTCTCCGCCAAAACCTCCCACTGCTCCGGATGATCAAGAAACAGCGACATGCCAAGGCCCAACTGATTGCGCGTCGTATCCACGCCCGCAAACACCAACATCACGCCGGTGTTCATCAGCTCATCATGGGTCATCTTGTCATCGCCTTCGCCCGAATTGATCAGCATCGACAGGATGTCATCACCGGGCTCTTTCTTACGCTCTTCCAGAATACCCTCGACCAGACGGTACATCTTCTCGGTCGCGGCCTCGATCACCGGCAGGGATTGTTTGTACGTCACCCCCAGCGCGAGGCCCATGTCAGAAGACAACTCCAGAATTTCCCATGCCGTGTCTTCGGAAATGCCCAGCAGGTAGCACAGCACCTTACCCGCATAAGGATCGGCGAAATCCTTCATGAAATCGCATTCGCCCTTGTCGATGAAATCCGCCATCAACTCGTTTGTCAGCCGCTCAAAGAAAGGCAGCATCCCCCGCACGGCCTTGGGCGAAAAGGCGGGGTTTAAAAAGCGACGCAGGCGGGTGTGATCCTGCCCTTCTGTGACCAGAATGGTGTTGCACCACCATTCGGCGAAAAGGCCTTCATTGACGCCATTGTGCTTGGGCCACGAATGGCTGCCCTGCCGCAAACGACGATCGACCAGCAACTGGCCCATCTCCTCATGGCGCAGGATCGCCAAGCCGTAAGGCGTGCGCGCGTACCAAGAGGCGTCGCGCGCAGCCCGCACTTCGGGGGACCGGACGGAATATTCCGGATTGGCAATGTCCAAAAACGGTGCCTCATCGAATGGAAGCGTACGTTGCATCAACATGAGCTGCGTCCTTTCCTGTTCCGGTCCCGATGTGTCAGCCGATCAGGGCAGACACTCCATGTAGGTCTCGTTATCCCAATCCGTCACGGTAGACATGAAGCGGGCGAATTCATCGCGTTTGTACTCTTCAAACAGGCGATACATCTCACCCGGCATGCCGCGCTTGACGACCTCACTGCCTTCCAGATGATCCAGCGCTTCACCCAGCGACATGGGCAGTTTCTTGACCTGCTTACCGGCCTCGATGGCCTCATAGATGTTGCGCTCTTCCGGCTCACCCGGATCAAGGCTGTTTTCCAACCCGTCATCCATCGCCGCCAACAAGGTGGAACCCATCAGGTACGGGTTCACCATCGAGTCGACCGACCGATATTCAAACCGCCCCGGCGCGGAGACGCGCAGACCCGTGGTGCGGTTCTGGAAGCCCCAATCGGCAAAGACCGGCGCCCAGAAGCCGGTGTCCCAAAGACGGCGGTAAGAGTTCACGGTCGACGCCCCAATCGCTGTGAGCGCCTGCAGGTGATGCACCACGCCGCCAATGGCCTTCAGCCCTTCGGCCCCCGGCATCTGTGGGTCGTCATCATCGGGCATGAAGGTGTTCTCGCCGCCCTTCACATACATATAATTCTCTTTCATGCCGGGCAGGTTGTCAGGGTCGTTGCCGACCTTCACAAACTCATCCTCACCGCCACGCCAGAGGCTCATGTTGTGGTGGCAACCAGACGCCGACACGCCCATGAAGGGCTTTGTCATAAAGCAGGCAAAGATGCCGTGTTCGCGGGCGACTTGCGCACAGATCTGACGGTAGGTGGTCAGACGGTCCGCGTTGCGCAGCACGTCATCAAACATCCAGTTCAGTTCCAACTGACCCGGCGCGTCCTCATGGTCGCCCTGGATCATATCAAGACCCATCTTACGGGCGTAGCGGATCACCTGCATCGACACCGGGCGCAGGCTTTCGAACTGGTCGATATGGTAGCAATAGGGCTTGGAGAAGCCATCGCGCGGCTTGCCATTCTCATCGAACTTCAGCCACATCATTTCCGGTTCCGTCCCGATGCGCAGCTTGGTGCCGTGCTTTTTGGTGAACTCATCATGCAGACGGCGCAGGTTGCCCCGGCAATCAGATGTCAGGTACGCGCCCGGATCGACCTTTTCTTCCCGGTTGCGGAACAGCGTGCAGTAAAAGCGGCCAATCGTTGGCGCCCATGGCAGCTGCATGAATGTCTCAGGCTCAGGGATACCGACCAATTCGGCCGCTTCCGGCCCGTAGCCCAGATAGTTGCCCGCGCGGTCGGTAAACAGGTTCACCGTCGCGCCATAGACCAGTTGGAAGCCCTTCATGGCCACCGTTTCCCAGTGATCCGACGGGATGCCCTTGCCCATGATCTTGCCAGTCACCGAGACGAATTGCAGATAGAGATACTCAATCCCCATCTCATCAATCATCGCGCGCACTTGCTTGATCTTTTCGTCCCGTCCCGGGGCCTCCACAAATTTTTCGATATCCATGGCCATGTCGTTCTCCCTGATGTCCCTATACGGGCTCTTTGATTTCGGTGGTTTGAGTTAACCTTACTTCCCCGACTCCGGTCAAACGGGCTGTCGTTTTGGGCTGTAGGATTTCAACGATTGCGCGCCGGGCAATCGGGCGGCCGCTGGCGGCCATGGTGACATCTGTGGTTTTCGTCCAGAACATCCGTCGCCTAACAGGTCTTGGTCAGCAGAAGAATCGCCTTATAAACTTGGCAAACCGACCGGCCTTTTTTTCCTAAAGTGAATTTTTCTTTCGTTCAAGTGAATTTTTGGTTGATAGGCCGGGACAGGGATGGGACACATATTTACGCTGAAAGAAGGGGCGTTTTGATGGATTATGAGATCTTTGAGGCAGGCCGCGTGACGCTGCAATGCGGGATCAGCTTGCCTGACTGCAAAGTGGCCTACAAAACCCACGGCACGCTAAATGCCGCCAAAGACAACGTGGTGGTTTTCCCCTCGCGCTATGCCGGGACCCATGCGGATCAGACCTATCTGATCGGTCCGGGGCTTTCGCTGGATCCGGATAAGTACTTCGTGATCTGCATCAATATGCTGAATTCGGGGCTGTCCTCTTCGCCGTCCAACACCGCGAAACCTCTCTCCGGCCCGGATTTCCCGTTGGTGACGCAATACGACAATGTCGTCCTACAAGAACGTCTGATCCGCGAAGTCTTCGGCATCAAGAAAGTCAAACTCGTCTGCGGCTGGTCCATGGGCGGGCAACAGGCGTTTCAATGGGCCTCCCTCTTCCCCGACAAGGTGGAGGCGATGTCCTGCTTCTGCGGCCAGGGCACCACCGCGCCGCACACATATGTCTTCCTTGAGGGCGTGAAACAGGGGATCATTGGCGACCCGGCTTGGGAGAATGGGTATTACAAGGAACAGCCCTGGCGCGGCTTGACGGCCAAGGGACGCATCTGGGCGGGCTGGGCGCTTTCTCAGGAATGGTACCGTGCGAAGATGTGGGAAACGCAAGGCTTTGCCTCGCTTGAGGATTATCTGAAGGGCAATTGGGACGGCATTTACTATGGCCGCGATGCCAATGACATGCTCGCGCTGATCGCCACATGGCAGGCTTGCGATCTGGCCAACAACCCGGTCTATAATGGCGATCGGAAAGCGGCCTATGGCGCGGTAAAGGCGAAATCCATCATCCTGCCGGGCCGCACTGATTTCTATTTCCCGCCTGCAGATAACGAGGCGGAAGTCGCCATGATGCCCAACGCCGAATGCCGCGTGATTGACAGCATGTGGGGACATTATGCCGGCGGCGGCCGCGTGCCCGAAGACACAAAGGTGATTGACGACGCGCTCAAGGAATTGCTCGCGTGAGCGCAGATGTCATCATCGTCGGCGCGGGCAGTGCGGGCTGCGCGATGGCCGAACGACTGTCGCGCGATGGCACGCGCAACGTCACAGTGCTGGAGGCCGGCCCCAAGGATGATCACCTGTTCATCCGCATGCCCGCCGCTGTCGCAAAGGCCATCGGATCGGACCGCTTCAACTGGCACTTTGAGACCACGCCGCAAAAGCACATGAACAACCGACGCCTTACCACACCACGCGGCAAGGCACTGGGCGGGTCATCGTCGATCAACGCGCTGGTCTACATTCGCGGCAATGCCTGGGACTATGACAATTGGTCCGCCATGGGCTGCCCCGGTTGGTCCTATGAAGACGTGCTGCCTTACTTCAAAGAGGTAGAAAATAACGAACTGGGCGCAGGCCCGTACCACGGCACCGGCGGGCCTTTGCATGTGTCGAACCCTGAGTCCGGCAGCGCCGCGTATGAAGCGTTCATTCAGGCGGGCGTCGAACTGGGTTACCCCCGCAGTGACGATCTGAACGGGGCGGATCAGGAAGGTTTCGGCCCCTTCCAGCTCAACATCAAAAACGGACGCCGGTGGAGTGCAGCAGATGCGTTCCTTAAACCCTCTATGGCTCGCAAGAACCTGACTGTGCGCACCGATTTGCAGGTTCTGGGCCTGGAATTCGAAGGCACCCGCGCGACAGGTGTGAAGGTCGCCGGCCCGAATGGTCTCGACGTTTTGAACGCCGAGGCTGTTGTGCTTTGTGCCGGGTCCATCGGCACACCGCATCTGCTGATGCTCTCCGGTGTCGGCCCTGCCGCGCATTTGGCGGAGCATGGGATTAACGTGGTCGCCGACCGCGCGCAGGTGGGTCAGAACCTGCATGACCATCTGGAGGTGAAGGTCAAACACCGCATGACCAAACCGCTGTCACTTTGGTCCCATGCGAAGTTTCCCAACCGCTATCTGACCGGCGCGCAATACATCCTGACCGGTCAAGGCGCGGGCCGCCAGCAGGGGCTGGAGGCGGGTGCGTTTCTGACGCTCGATCCATCCGAGCCCGCCTGCGACACGCAACTGCATTTCATTAACGCGCTGGCCTTTGACGGGGCCACAGCGGATGATCGGGGCCACGGCTTTGCCATCGACACGACCCAAACACGCCCCACCAGTCGCGGCGCGCTCACCTTGGCGAGCGCCGACCCGTGTGACTACCCCCTGATCGACCCCAATTACCTGGCCGAGGAAAAAGACCGCATCGCGATGCGTGAAGGGCTCAAGATGCTGCGCGAGCTATGTAAGCAACCCTCCCTCGCCGCGATCACCGGCGTTGAACTGATCCCCGGCCCGGGCAAGGAAACGGATGCTGACCTGGACGCCCATGTGCGGGCCACGGCGGAAAGCATCTATCACCCCGTCGGCACCGCGCGGATGGGCACCGATGACGACGCCGTGGTCAACGCAGAGACGATGGCGGTAAACGGCGTGGACCGGCTTTTTGTGGCTGACGCTTCCGTCATGCCGCAGGTGGTCAGCGGGAACACCAATGCCCCCTCGGTGATGATCGGCTGCAAGGGTGCGGATCTGATTGCGCGGGTTTTGAATTAGGGAAGGTGGGGTGAATCCCACCCTACATCTACGTCAACGAGGCTTCGCGAGGTGCCATTCCAGATTGGCGCGCACGGCAGGCCATTCGTGGGGCAGGATGGAATAAACCGCACTATCGCGCAGCGTTCCATTCGCCATCACCATGTGATTGCGTAGGATGCCATCCAGTTTTGCCCCGAGCCGTTCAATCGCACGGCGGGATTGGACGTTCATCGCATGGGTGCGGAATTCCACGGCGATGCATCCCAGTTCGTCAAAGGCATGGGCCAGCAGCAGCAGCTTGGCTTCCGTATTCAGCCCACTGCGCTGCACCTCAGGCGACACCCAGGTGGACCCGATTTCCACACGTTTATGCGCCGCATCGATGTTCATATAGGTCGTCATCCCCACCGCGCGGCCCTCTGGCGTGAGCAGCGTGAAGGGCAGCATGGTGCCCGCCGCCTGTTTGGCCAGCCGCGCGTCGATCTCCTCCGGCACGCCCTCAGGC
>JBCCAJ010000178.1:0-5913 GCA_039814845.1 Pseudomonadota bacterium
ACGCACCCGCGCGCGGGCACTGCGAGAGGCGGGGCGCGATGCCACCAAACTGGCGCTGGTGGCGGCGCTTATGCTGGTGGCGGCGGCCCTTCTGGAAGGGTTCGGGCGGCAGCTTGTGCAGGATATGGGCACGCGGCTGTTCATCGGCTGGGGCATTGGCGCGCTTTGGCTGGCATGGTTCGCTTTGGGCGGAAGAAGCCGGTCATGAAGCTCTTCCGCCGCAAAAAGAAGCCGCCCAAAGGCCCGCCGCCCGATCAGCTTTTGCCGCCCGAAGGCGTACCTATTTACCTGAAGATCGCAGGCGTCGGCGTGCGTATGAGCGCGCAAATCGTCGACCTTATCCTGACACTGGCGGCGGGGATTGCGCTGCTGATCCTGCTGGCCACGCTGGATATGACCACGCCAGAGACCTGGGGCGCCATCGCCTCCATGCTCTTTTTCTTCACGCGCATACCCTATTACGTGCTGTCCGAGATCGTTTGGAACGGTCAGACGCTGGGCAAAAAGCTGATGAAGATCAAGGTCGTGTCGAATGATGGCGCGTCCCTGACCACCCACGCTCTGGTGGTGCGCAATCTGATGAAAGAAGCGGAGGTGTTTTTGCCCGGCACGCTCGTGATCACTCTGGATGCGTCGGAGCCGATCTACTCTCTGATTGCGCTGGTCTGGATCATCGGCACTTTGACGGTGCCGCTGTGCAACAAACGCCGCCGCCGCTTGGGGGATCTGATTGCGGGGACCTATGTGATCCACCTGCCGCAGCCTGTACTGCTGACGGATGTGGCGCGCCTGTCCTCGGCAGAGGCCAAAGCAGAAGAGTTCGCCTTCCTGTCGCATCATCTGGACCACTACGGCGCGTTTGAGTTGCAAACGCTGGAGGATCTGTTGCGCGCTGATGCCAGCGGCAGGCCTTACCAGATCAATAAAAGCTACACCGAGACACTTGGCAAAGTGGTCGAAAACATCCGCCGTAGGATCGACTATGCCGACAAGGTCGCGCCTGAGGCGCGCGTGCGGTTCTTGCAGGCGTTCTATAACGCGCAGCGAGCCTATCTGGAGCAGCGTCAGTTGTTTGGTGACAAGCGGTCGGACAAGCATTTCGATGCAGAAGACGAGACCACGTCTCAGTGACGGCAAGCGGAATTTTTCAAAAATTCTGCCCAAGAAAATTCGAATTTTCTTGGGCATTTTCTTCGAAGAAAATGCGGGCTGCGCGGAAATGCCAATGTTGACAAAACTTTGATTTTCGAGCGCAATGACATCAGCCGTCGCGTGGGACCTTCGCGTGGCAGCCAATAACAATGGGACACGAAACAGGACATATACCAATCATGGCTGACACAACAGTGCAGGCCCCGACCCAGTCTTTGGGCGTTGGGGCCATTATTTCAGAAAGCTTTTCCATTCTTTTCAAGAACATCCCCGCGGTGATCATGATCGGCTTTGTGCCGATGCTGATCAGTGCGCTGATCGGCGGCATGCTTCAGGGCTGGGACACGATGATGGGCACCGCCACGCCCACATTTTCCTCAGGCGGTGAGATCGCTATGTTCGTCATCTCCCTTGTGCTGCAAATGGGCATTTACGGGATCATGATCGCGGTGCTGGTGCAGTTCGCCTATGACGTCAAACTGGGCCGGAGCGTCAATATCTCTCGCTATATCGGTCCGGCGATGGCGGCCTTGGTACCGGTCGTGGTATTGACCATTGTCGTTACGATCCTCGTGGCCATTGGCATGCTGGCCCTGATCGTTGGTGGGCTGTGGCTTTACGCGGTCTTCAGCATCGTCGTGCCGGTCATCGTGATCGAGCGGGCAGGCTTTGGCGCGATGGGCCGCAGTGCGGCGCTGACCAAAGAATATCGCTGGCCCATTGTTGGCCTATTGGTGGTTACCTGGCTCTGCATGATTGTCATTGGCATGATTTTCGGCGCGATCCTTGGCTTTGGGCTTTTGGGCTTTGGCGGTGGTTTTGTCGGCGTCTTGCTGATGGTGCTGCTGATCTCTGTGATCAACGGTTTTACCTATTCGCTCTTCGGAATTGCCACATCCTTGATCTATGCCCGCCTTCGGGAAATCAAGGAAGGCGTGGGCGTGGATCAACTGGCCTCTGTCTTCGAATAAAACCGTGGGGCGGGGATACCCCCGCCTTACCGCCTCACATCTTGTTCCGCTGGCCTGCGCTTGTTACACCCGGCCTTGAGCAGAAAGGCAGCAGAAAGGTGGCGGCCCATGCGCGCGGAAATCGAACAAACCGTCTCTGAGATTGAGAACTCATTAGAGCTGTTGCGCCAACGCATGGGCTGGGAGACCGCCAAGCATCGGCTGGAGGAGTTCAACGCAAGGGTGGAAGATCCCAACCTTTGGGATGACCCCGCCAAAGCGCAAAAACTGATGCGCGAACGGCAATCGCTGGTGGACGCGATCGATACCCATGACGGGATCAAACAGGACATGTCGGACAATATCGAACTGATTGAACTGGGCGAGATGGAAGAAGATCAGGAGGTCGTCTCTGAGGCCGAGGCCGCCATCATGGCGCTGGCCAAAAAGGCCGCTGCGAAAGAGCTTGAAGCGCTCCTGAATGGGGAGGCCGATGCCAATGACACCTTCCTGGAGATCAATGCCGGCGCAGGTGGAACTGAAAGCTGCGATTGGGCTTCCATGCTGGCGCGGATGTATGTCCGTTGGGCGGAATCAAACGGTTACACCGTAGAGTTGCAATCAGAAAGTTCAGGCGATGAGGCGGGGATCAAATCCGCCGCCTATAAGATTTCGGGGCACAACGCCTATGGGTGGCTGAAATCGGAAAGCGGCGTGCATCGTTTGGTGCGCATTTCGCCTTTTGACAGCGCGGCCAAACGGCACACGTCGTTTTCGTCTGTCTGGGTCTATCCGGTGGTCGATGACAATATCGAGATCGAAGTGAACGCATCCGACATTCGGATTGATACTTACCGGTCTTCGGGCGCGGGCGGGCAGCACGTGAACAAGACAGACTCGGCAGTGCGGATTACCCACCATCCCACCGGCATCGTGGTGACCAGTTCGGAAAAATCCCAGCATCAGAACCGCGACATCGCCATGAAAGCGCTGAAGTCGCGGCTCTATCAGTTGGAACTTGATAAGCGCAATGAAGCGATTGCCGAGGCCCATGCGGGCAAGGGCGATGCGGGTTGGGGCAATCAGATCCGGTCTTACGTGTTGCAGCCCTATCAGATGGTCAAAGATCTGCGCACGAATGTGGAGACATCCGACACCAAGGGCGTGCTGGATGGTGATCTGGATCAGTTCATGGCCGCGACGCTTGCGATGGATGTGAGCGGTAAAAGCCGGGCCGAGGCGCAGGGCGAAGATCTTTGAGTGAAGGGGGGCTAGCGCCCCACGGCGAAACCCTGGGTTTCGCCGCTCCCCCCAGGATATTTTCCGCCAAAAGAAGCAAGGGCGCGTGATGGATAGGGCGTTTCTGTTATCGAGTGCGCGGCACCAGATTGCGCAGATTCGCGCGGGTCAGGTGCGCGTTGAGGCCGTGATGGAGGCCGTGTTAGACCGTATGGCGGCGGTGAATGATGCGCTGAATGCGGTTGTTTCGATACGCGGGGCGGATGCGCTTTTGGCGGAGGCGCGGGCGATGGATAAGGCGGGGCCGCGAGGGCCGCTGGCGGGGTTGCCGACTGCTGTGAAGGATTTGCATGGCGCGCGAGGTATGGTGAATTCCCAAGGCTCGCCGATTTTTGCTGGCGATGTATCTGAGGCCGATGACCCGCATGTGGCACGGATGCGCGCAGCAGGGGCGATTTTCATTGGCAAGACCAATGTGCCGGAATTCGGTTTGGGCTCACATAGCTACAACCCGGTTTTTGGCGTCACGGCCAACCCTTACGCGCTGGATCTGAGTGCGGGTGGGTCTTCTGGCGGGGCAGCGGCGGCGCTTGCCTCTGGCATGATGGCGCTGGCGGATGGGTCGGACATGATGGGCAGCCTGCGCAATCCGGCGGGGTGGTGCAATGTCTACGGGCTGCGGCCCAGCCATGGGGTGGTGCCGGGCGTCGCGGGGGGTGATCTTTACCTGCACAAACTGTCGACGCGTGGTCCGATGGCGCGAAACCCGGGGGACTTGGCGCTCTTTTTGGGGGTGATGGCCGGGTCGGATGCCTATGATGAACTCACGCCAAGTTTGCAGGGTATGCGCATGGGATGGCTGGGCGATTGGGGTGGGGCCTATGCGATGGAGCCCGGCATTCTTGCGCTCTGTGAGACCGCTCTTGGGGTGATGGAGGGGCAGGGCGCGGTGGCCGAAGATGTGGCGCCACCACTATCGGCGCATTTGCTGTGGGAGGCATGGACCGATTTGCGTTCCTTCACCATCGCGGCGGAATCGCGCGACTTGTATGAGGATGCAGCGAGCCGGGCGCAGTTGAAGCCGGAAGCGGTTTGGGAGATCGAACGCGGCCTCAAGATGTCGGCGATGGATGTGCATGCGGCAAGCCTCAAACGCTCGGATTGGCACCGCGCTGCGATGGGGCTTTTTCAGGACTATGACATGCTGGCCTTGCCAAGCGCGCAGGTCTGGCCGTTCCCGAAAGGGTGGCATTGGCCCAAAGCCATTTGGAACCGCGAAATGGATACCTATCACCGCTGGATGGAGGTGGTGGTGCCGGCCAGCCTTCTTGGCCTGCCCGCGATCTGCGTGCCAGCAGGCTTCGGTGACAATGGCCTGCCCATGGGTTTGCAATTGATCGGGCGGCCTGGGGCGGACCGACAGGTATTGGCGGCGGCCATGGCTTATCACAACGTGACAGAGTGGCCACAGCAGCGACCAGCTTGACCCCTGTGCGCATTTTTTCTGACACATCTCTGGATTGTGCGGCGTCATGGCGTAGGTTGAATGACATCCGATCCTAAGAGGAAAACCCAGTGTCCCGTTCGATTGCCTTGTCTGTGTTCTTTTCTGCTGCGCTTGGTCTTTTCAGCGTGCCAGCTTTGGCCCAAACCTCCGGCCATACGACAACAATGGATGCCAGCGCGCAGGTGTTGGAATACAGTTTTCGGCCCTATGGTGCGCTCAAGATTGCGGCGATGGTCACCAATATCGGGGGAAAGACCGCCGTTTGTGGCATGTGGTCAGAAACGGAACGCATCCAGGCCCATGTGCGGGCGTCAAACTTGGATCGCCGTGCGCGTCAGACCACCGGTGTGGAACTGGGCAATCGGCGTCTGATCACCGGGGTGACGTTCATGACAGAGGTGGACCCGGATGCATTCAAGGCGGGCGTGAAAGTGCCGTGCAAGGTGACGAATGTGCCGTGGGAGGCGGGGTTTGCCCGGCAAAAGATTGAATTTGCCGCACCGCGTTTGCGGTCACGTAGCTGATCAGGGCGCGCGTTCCGCCGCTTTGGCGGCATCCCAAAGGTGGTCCATTTCATCGAGGTCTGAGTCCTCGGGGCGACGACCCTCAGAGGCCAGCGCGGCCTCAATCGCCTCAAAGCGGCGGGTGAATTTGGCGTTGGCACGGCGCAGGGCAAGCTCTGGGTCCACCTTCATGTGCCGGGCCAGGTTTGCCATGACAAAAAGCAGGTCACCCATTTCTTCTTCGACCTTGTCGTGGGGCAGGCTTTCAGCGGCTTCAGTCAGTTCCCCGGCCTCTTCCTGAATCTTATCCAGAACGTGGCTGGCATCGGGCCAGTCAAAGCCCACCCGCGCGGCGCGCTTTTGCAGTTTGACGGCGCGCATCAGCGCGGGCAGGCCGAGCGCGACACCATCCAAAACGCCAGTTTGCGCCTTGGCGGCCCGTTCGGCGGCTTTTACGCTTTCCCAATCGCGGGTTTGTTGCTCGGATGATTTATCGCGGCTCTCTGATCCGAACACATGGGGGTGACGGGCGACCATCTTGTCGGAAATCTGATCCGCGACC
>JBCCAJ010000306.1:0-4124 GCA_039814845.1 Pseudomonadota bacterium
CCCGCGGCCACAAGGTGGCGATTTGCACCAACAAACCCGAGGGGCTGGCGCGGCTCTTGTTCACCAATCTGGGCGTGCTGGATCAGTTTCACAGCCTGATTGGCGCAGACACGCTGCCCGTGCGCAAACCCGACCCGGAGCCGCTGCGCGAGGCCGTGCGCCGGGCGGGCGGTGACCCAGCCGACGCGATCATGATCGGCGACACGATCACCGATCATTCTACGGCGCGGGCGGCGGGGGTGCCGTCGATCCTTGTGACCTTCGCACCGGGCCGCGAAAACGTCGCGGAATTGGGCCCTGACGCGCTACTGCATCATTTTGATGATCTGCCGGATTTGGCGGCGCGCTATTTGCGTGGTTGACCAAGGCGCGATGAGGCCGCACAAAAGCGATATGCAAGAGATTTTCGAAGGCAATTTCACCCAGCAAGAGCCGATCCCGGAGGACGGGATTGCGGCGGCCTTGGACGTGATGCGCAGCGGACGACTGCACCGCTATAACCTCTCGCCCGGGGAGTTGGGCGAAGTCGGGCTGTTGGAGCAGGAATTTGCCGCCTATGTGGGCTCAAAATACGCGCTGGCGGTCTGTTCGGGCGGTTATGCCTTGGCCACGGCGCTGCGTGCCTTGGGGGTGAAGCCCGGCGACAAGGTGCTGACCAATGCCTTCACGCTGGCGCCCGTTCCGGGATCCATCGCGGCGGTCGGTGCAGTTCCGGTGTTCGTGGGCGTCACCGAGGACCTGGTGATCGACCTGGATGATCTGGCCACCAAGGCGGGTGAGGCGGGCGTTCTGATGCTCAGCCACATGCGCGGGCATATCTGTGATATGAACCGGCTTGTTGGGATTTGTGACGCGGCTGGCGTCACCATTGTCGAGGATTGCGCCCACACGATGGGGGCCGCGTGGCGCGGTGTACCGTCGGGACGGTATGGCGCGGTCGGCTGTTATTCCACGCAGACCTACAAGCATATGAATTCGGGCGAAGGCGGTTTTCTGGTGACGGATGATCCGGAAATTGCCGCGCGGGCGACCATGCTGTCGGGGTCCTACATGCTCTATGGCCGTCATGGCGCGGTGCCCGATGGGCAGGTATTTGAGAGCGTCAAATACGACACGCCCAATGTGTCCGGCCGGATGGACCATCTGCGCGCGGCGATTTTGCGGCCTCAGCTGGCCAAACTTGATGCACAATGTGAGGCGTGGAATGCGCGCTACCGCGTTGTGGAAAAGGGGCTGACAGACACCCCTGGGCTGGCCCTTGTCGACCGGCCAGAGGACGAGCGCTTTGTCGGGTCCTCCATTCAATTCCTACTGCTCGATTGGCCCGATGCGGCGATCCACGATGTGCTGTCGCGGTGCCTTGCGCGCGGGGTGGAGCTGAAATGGTTTGGCGGCGCGGAGCCGGTGGGCTTTACGTCGCGCTATGACAGCTGGCGTTACGCGCCAAGCTCGCCCATGCCCGCCAGTGACCGGGTCCTGCGCGGCGTCGTGGATATGCGTCTGCCGCTGACATTTTCCCTGGATGATTGCGCGCTGATTGCCCGGATCATCCGGTCCGAAGTTGGCGCCGTGTGGCAAGAGCAAGCGGCCTGACCGGCACCGGGGCCTTTGCTGCAGGCCGGACTTGAGTATTTTTGGAAAGATGAAGTTGGGGGACGCGCGCCTTTTGGCACGTTATGATTGACCCGTGCAGTGTTGCCAACTATAAATGAACAACTGTTCATTAAACAGGAGGATGCCACATGTTCAACGCCACGATGCGCTTTGATCTGGGTGAGGATGTCGATGCGCTGCGGGAGATGACCCACCGCTGGGCGCAGGAGCGTGTCAAACCCATGGCCGCCGAGATTGACCGGTTGAATGAGTTTCCCGCCGCGCTTTGGCCAGAGATGGGGGAGCTGGGCCTTCTGGGCATCACGGTGCCGGAAGGCTATGGCGGCGCGGACATGGGGTATCTGGCCCATACGGTCGCGATTGAGGAGGTGGCGCGGGCCTCGGCCTCTGTGTCGCTGAGCTATGGGGCGCATTCGAACCTGTGTGTGAATCAGATCAAATTGAACGGAACGGAAGACCAAAAGGCGCGGTTCTTGCCGGGGCTGGTGTCGGGCACGCATGTTGGCGCACTGGCAATGTCAGAGGCAGGCGCGGGCAGCGACGTCGTGTCGATGAAACTGGGCGCGGAGAAGCGCAATGATCACTATCGCCTCAGCGGCACGAAATACTGGATCACCAATGGACCGGATGCAGACACGTTAGTGGTGTATGCCAAAACGGATGCGGAGGCTGGATCAAAGGGGATCACCGCCTTTCTCATTGAAAAGACAATGAAAGGCTTCTCGACCTCCCCCCATTTCGACAAGCTGGGGATGCGCGGGTCGAACACTGCTGAACTGATTTTCGAGGACGTGGAAGTGCCCTTTGAGAACGTGCTGGGCGAAGAGGGGCGCGGCGTGCAGGTGCTGATGTCGGGCCTTGATTATGAACGCGTGGTGCTGGCGGGGATCGGCCTGGGCATCATGGCGGCCTGTCTGGATGAGGTGATGCCTTATCTGGCCGAGCGCAAACAGTTCGGCAAACCCATCGGGTCCTTCCAGCTGATGCAGGGCAAGATCGCCGATATGTACACGGCGATGAATTCCGCGCGCGCCTATGTCTATGAGGTCGCCAAAGCCTGTGATCGGGGTGAGGTCACGCGACAGGATGCGGCGGCCTGCTGCCTTTACGCCAGTGAACAAGCCATGGTGCAGGCCCATCAAGCGGTGCAGGCCATGGGGGGCGCCGGGTTTCTGACCGACAGCCCGGTCAGCCGCATCTTCCGTGATGCCAAGCTGATGGAGATCGGGGCGGGCACGTCTGAGATCAGGCGCATGCTGGTGGGCCGCGAAATGATGGGGGCGATGACATGAGGGTTTTGGGTATTCTGGCCCTGCTGGCCACTCCGGTGGCCGCGCAGGATTTGACCTTTTCGCCCGGCGCGACAGAAGCGTGTTTGTCTGGCACGCAGGACTTGAACGGGCAGCAGGCCTGCATCGGCGCGTCTGCGGAAGCCTGTATGAACGACACGCCCGGTGGGCACAGCACCTATGGCATGGGTGGCTGTCTGTCGGCAGAGGCCGATTATTGGGATGCGCAGCTGAACGCGGCCTATGGTGCGGTCATCGCAGAGGCGCGTGCCACGGATGCTGAAATGGCAGATATCGGCGGCCCGGCGGTGGCCAGCCAAGAAGACGCGCTGCGCGCGATGCAGCGGGCCTGGATTGCTTATCGGGATGCCACGTGTGACTACGAATACAGCCAATGGGGCGGGGGCACCGGTGGCGGGCCTGCCATTGCCGCCTGCATCATGCGCGAAACCGGGGAGCAAGCGCTTTACCTTTGGTCCTCGCGATTGGGTGGCTGATGCTGGTGCCCGCCACATCATATGACGCGCTGTGCGAGGGGTTTGACTGGGCCATTCCCGACCGGCTGAACATGGCAGTGCAGGTGTGTGACGCCTGGGCCGAGGAGGCGCCGGATCGCGTGGCGATCGTGGATCTGAGTGTGGGGCGCGATGAGGTGAGCTATGCCAGGCTGCGGGCCATGGCGGATGCGCTGGCCCACGGGCTGGTCGCGCGCGGTGTTGGGCGTGGTGACCGGGTGGGCGTGCTGCGGTCTCAGGATGCCTGGTGCGCCGCCAGCCATATCGCGATTTGGAAAATTGGCGCAATATCAATACCTTTGTTCAAACTCTTCAAGCAAGATGCGCTGACATCGCGCGTGCGCGATGCTGGCGCGCGGATCGTGGTGAGTGACGCCGAAGGCCTCGCGTTATTGACTGTGCTGGAGGAGGTAGAGCCGTTGGTGCCAGAGCAGGTGGACCTGCCGGAGGCGCGGTTTGAAACGGAAGATACCAGTTCTGAGGACGCGGCCGTTCTGATCTACACATCCGGCACCACCGGCAGCCCCAAGGGCGCGCTGCATGCCCATCGCGTGCTGACGGGTCATTTGCCGGGGGTGGAGATGAGCCATGGTTTCCTTGGTCAGCCAGGTGATTGCCTGTGGACGCCTGCCGATTGGGCCTGGATTGGCGGGCTCTTTGATGTGCTGATGCCAGGGCTGGCCTTGGGCGTGCCGGTGGTGGCCAC
>JBCCAJ010000157.1:0-6340 GCA_039814845.1 Pseudomonadota bacterium
AGCACCATGACCACGCGCTTGGCGCTTGGCGGATTGTGGGCCCATTTGGCCATGCGCAGGAACATGCGGTAGTTCATGGGGACGTCCGTTATTTGCGTGGCATTCCGTCTAAATGCTTGAAATTTGAGCGCCAGTCTAAGACATAACGAACAGATATTCGAGCTTTCAAGGTGCCGCCCCGTTCATGCCACGCCACTCCGAATCCAAATATTTGCCGTTCACGGCAGAGCAGATGTTCGATCTGGTGGCGGATGTGGAATCCTACCCGAAATTCCTGCCGTGGACCGGGGCCGCGCGGGTGCGCAGCTTGACAGAGCGGGACGATGGCGCGCGGGTGATGGAGGCGGATCTGGTGATCAGCTTCAAGGTCTTCCGCGAAAAGTTCGGCAGTCGCGTGGTGCTGTGGGATAAGGCGCGGCGGATTGAGACAGAATATATCGACGGGCCGTTCAAATACATGCGGTCCAACTGGGTCTTTACGCCGACCGAGGAAGGCTGCACGGTCGAATTCGACGTGGATTTTGCTTTTAGAAACTTGCTGTTGCAGTCGGCCGCAGAGGTGTTCTTTTACGAGGCCATGCGCCGGATCGTGCGCGCCTTTGAAACCCGGGCGCAGGCGCTTTACGGGTCTTGAAGCGCGCTTAAAAGCAAGCCCAACGCGTGGTCCCGCGCCAGTCTGCGCACCTCGGACCGACCCGGCGCGCCAAATTCCACGGTTTCCACATGCGTTGCGTCCCCGGTTTGCGCCAGCCCGAAACAAACACGGCCTTCGGGTTTGAAATCTGACCCGCCCGGGCCCGCGATGCCGGTGATCGACACGGCCAGATCAACCCGCGCGTGGGTCAGTGCGCCCTCAGCCATCTCAAGCGCCACCTCTTCGGAGACCGCACCATGCGCCTCTAACGTGGTTGATTGCACGCCCAGCATGTCCCTCTTTGCGGCGTTGGAATAGGTGACGAACCCGCGGTCCACCACGCGCGACGACCCGGCGATGTCTGTGAGGGCGGCGGCGACCATCCCGCCAGTGCAGGACTCAGCCGTGGCGATCATCACGCCCGCCGCTTTCGCTGCGTTCAATACGTCTTCGGCGCTCATACCCCCAACACCCCATGGGCCAGGAAGGCCAGCACCCCCACGCCGAGGGCGGCCATGACGCCCGCGAACACATCATCGAGCATGACACCAACAGCATCATCGCGTCGGTCAGCCCATCCCACGGGTCCGGGTTTGGTGATGTCAAAGAGCCGAAACAGAACGAAGGCACACACCCATCCCGGCCACATGTCCAGCACGCCTGCGCCGCTGTGCATCATGCCCAACGACACCGGCCAAAGTGCGATCCATTGACCCACCACCTCATCCACCACCACGTGAGAGGGGTCGTGATCAACCTGACCTTCGGTGACCCGAGCGGTGGCCCAAACGCCTATGAAAAAGACCACAATTGTGGCCGCGATCAACACCCAAACCCCGCCCAGGACATGCAAGCCGAAGGCCAATGGCAGGGCGGCCAAAGACCCCCAGGTGCCCGGTGCGGGTTTCAGGTGACCCACCCCTCCGGTGGTCGCAATGAAATGGGCGAGCGCGTTCATGTGCTTAGTTATCGCGCCTTACAGCCAAGCCGCAAGCGCGAAAAAACTGTCAACCAGATCAGGAAAAACGCTCAAAAAATAGGCAATCATTTGCCGGGGCGCGGGCTAAACCCCATATTTCATTGTGAGTCCTCCGATGCGCTCATAAACCCAAGGCACTGCTCAAGGATTAAGCACACTCATGGTTGCTCAGCCGCTTGGCCCTCTCACACCGCCTGTGTTTCTGGCCCCGATGGCCGGGATTACGGATTTGCCCTATCGCCAGCTGGTCGCCAGCTTTGGCGCCGGCCTCGTGGTGAGCGAGATGGTGGCGAGCCAGGAAATGGTGCAATCCAAACGTGGCGTGCGTGAAAAAGCGGAGCTGGGGCTGGAGCACGCGAACACTGCCGTGCAGTTGGCGGGGCGAGAGGCCCATTGGATGGCAGAGGCCGCCCGTCAGGTGGAGGCGCAAGGTGCGCGGATCATTGACATCAATATGGGATGTCCGGCGAAGAAAGTGACCTCGGCCAGCGGGTCAGGGGCCAGCGGATCTGCCCTGATGAAGGATCTCGACCATGCGCTGACGCTCATTGAGGCGGTGGTGGGCGCGGTCAAACTGCCGGTGACGTTGAAGACACGGCTGGGCTGGGACGATGATTTGCTCAATGCGCCCGAACTGGCGCGCCGGGCCGAAGATGCAGGCGTTCAGATGATCACCATCCACGGGCGCACCCGCTGTCAGTTTTATAAAGGACGCGCCGATTGGGCGGCGATCCGGGCGGTGACAGAGGCGGTGAGCATCCCAGTTATTGCCAACGGTGACATCATCGACAGTCAAACCGCGCGACAGGCGCTGGACCGTTCGGGCGCGGATGGTGTGATGATCGGGCGGGGCGCGCAGGGCAAGCCGTGGGTTTTGGCGCAAGTGGCCCATGATCTACACGGCACGCCCGCGCCAAAGATCCCACAAAGCGCAGCGCTCGCCGATATGGTTTGCACACATTACGATGCCATTCTTACCTTTTACGGGGCCGAACTTGGCCCCCGGGTCGCGCGTAAGCATCTTGGATGGTACATGGACGGGGCGGGCACCGATCCCGACCTGCGCAAGGCCATTATGACCGAACGCGACCCTGAACGCGTGATGGATCAACTGCCTGTTGCATTGGTCACCGAGCGGCTCGCGGCATGAGCGCGGCAAACCTCATTCTGCCTGATGAGGCGATCTGGCTGTCACTGCCGGTACCTGCCGTGATCGTGGGGGAAGATGATTGCATCATTCGCCTGAACCCCGCGGCAGAGGCTTTCCTGCTGTCATCCTCCAAAACGATCATTGGCCAGCCCATCTGGGATCGTCTGGCCGTCGATGCCCCGCTGGAACAGGCGATGGAACGGGCAAGGGACAACGACGCATCGCTTTTCGTCAATGACGTTGATATCGGCACGGGCGACCGCGCGCCGATGCAGTGCAACCTGCAAATCTCCCCCGTGGTGGGCGCGACTGGGTCCATGCTGATCCTGATTTCCCCGCGCGAACTGGCAGGCCGCATCACGCAGAGCAAATCGGTCAAGGCGGCGGCAAAATCCGCCATCGGTATGGCCGAAATGCTGGCCCATGAGATCAAGAATCCGCTGGCAGGGATCACGGGCGCGGCGCAGCTTTTGTCGATGAACCTGGCTGCCGAGGATCTGGAACTGACCGACCTGATCGTCAGCGAAAGCCGCCGGATCGTCAGCCTGTTGGAACAGGTTGAACAGTTTGGCAATGTCACAGCCCCCCGAATGGAGGCGATCAACATCCATGACGTGCTGGACCGCGCGCGGCGGTCTGCCATTGTGGGATTTGCGGCTGATATGACGGTGGTGGAGCACTATGATCCCTCCCTCCCGCTGGCGCTTGGGGATCCGGATCAACTGCTGCAGGTTATCCTTAACCTGATCAAGAACGCCTCTGAGGCGGCGGGCGGTGATGGCGGTCGTATTGAGCTGAAAACCTATTACGAACAATCGCTTCGCGTGCGCAATGGCAATGGGGACACGGGCAAAACGCTACCGCTTCAGATTGAGATCATTGATGACGGGCCCGGCCTGCCGCCGGAGATCGCGGCCGACGTGTTTGAACCCTTCGTGTCGGGTCGTGAAAACGGAACGGGGCTTGGCCTTGCTTTGGCGGCCAAGATTATTTCCGACCATCACGGCTGGCTTTCGGTCAGCTCAAGCCCCGGTCGCACTGTATTTCGTATCTCGCTGGCGCGCGCGCCCAGCAACATGACACCTAAAGGAGAGGAAGGCTAATGGACGGCACGGTTCTTGTCGCAGATGACGATCGCACAATCCGCACGGTTCTGACCCAGGCGCTGACACGGGCGGGGTGCAAAGTGCATGCCACATCGTCGCTGACCACGCTGATGCGGTGGGTGTCAGAGGGGAAGGGCGATGCGGTGATCACGGATGTGATGATGCCGGATGGCAATGGGCTGGAAATGCTGCCCAAGATTGCCAATGACCGGCCCGGATTGCCGGTGATCGTGATCTCGGCTCAGAATACAATCATGACCGCCATTCAGGCCGAAGAGGCGGCGGCCTATGATTACCTGCCCAAGCCCTTCGACCTGCCCGATTTGATGAAACGCACGGCCAAGGCCATTGAGGCACGGGGCCGGACTGCGGCGGTGAAACCTACCGTGGATGAACGGCCTGATGAGCTGCCTCTGGTGGGCCGGACAGAGGCGATGCAGGGTCTTTACCGCGTTGTGGCGCGGCTGATGAACACCGATCTGCCGGTGCTGGTGACGGGGGAATCGGGCACGGGGAAATCCCTGATCGCGCGCGCGATCCATGATTTTTCGGATCGGCGCACACTGCCCTTTGTCACCGTCACCCCCGCAGATCTGGCCGATCTGGAAGGCCCGGCCAAGGTGATGTCGCGCGCCAAGGGCGGAACGGTCGTGATTGATGAAGTGGGCGATCTGGATATCGACGCGCAGGCCCGCGTGGTGCGCATGATGGATGCGCCCAGTGATCAGCAGCCGCGTTTCATGGCCACGTCTTTGGGCCGTTTGGCTGATAAGCTGGACAGCGGGGACTTGCGCGAAGATCTGTACTATCGCCTGTCGGGCGCTGTGGTTGATGTGCCCGCCTTGCGCACCCGCGTCGATGACATTCCGCTTTTGGTGGATCATTTCATGACCCGCGCCGAACGGGACGGCGCGCCGGGCCGGACGCTGTCGGATGAGGCGATGGAGTTGATGCGCGCCTATAGCTGGCCGGGCAATGTGCGGCAGTTGGAAAACATGGTTCAGCGCATTGGCCTGACCGCGCGCGGGGTGGAGATCACGCGCGCCGAGGTCGAAGGCGTTCTGGGCAACCAGCCCGCAGCCGCCCCTGTTGTGGGGCAGGGCGGGGGCGAAAGCCTGTCGGAATCCGTCGAACGGCATCTCAAACGCTATTTCGATCTGCATGGCAACACTCTGCCGCCGCCCGGCCTTTATGCGCGGATCCTCAAGGAAATGGAGATGCCGTTGATTGAGATCGCGTTGGATGCCACCCGCGGGAATCAGGCCAAATGCGCCGATCTTCTGGGCATCAACCGCAATACCCTGCGCAAGAAAATCACCGATCTGGATATTCGCGTGACACGCCGCCGTAAGTTGATGTAAAACTGCAACAGCACTGTTGCTGAGAATCGCGGAACCCACCGCGCTTGGCTACATGTTGAGGTTGCCTGAGCAGGCATCGACTAGGAATTGGTTGTGGATCGGGGGATTGCGCGTGGCCGTTAAGACACGCCAGCTGTCTTGGGATACTGTAAGCCGTATCAGGCGCTTACGTCGCGTGCAGACTGTCGCGACCTTTGGGCTTGTGGTGATGGGGCCGGTTCTGGCGCTGCTGACCTACCTTGTGATGGGGCCAATGGATCAAGGCGCCTCGTCGAATTATCTGCGATTCATTTTGCTGGCCGATCTGATCTACATCATCATGGTCGCCGCCCTTGTGTCGCAAAACCTGCTGCAAATGATCTCTGCCCGGCGGCGTAGATCGGCGGGCTCCCGCCTACATTTGCGGCTGACGGGTGTGTTTGCGGGCATGGCTTTGTTGCCCACGATCACTGTGGCCGTTTTTGCGACGCTGTCTGTGAATATGGGCCTTGAGGCGTGGTTCTCAGACCGCGTGGGCCGGGTGGTCGACAATTCCGTTCTGGCCGCGCAAGCCTATGAGGATGAACACCGCCGCGATCTGGTGACGGATGCGGAGGCACTGGCGTCGTTGATCAATGCCACCCATCGCGCGGCGCTTTTTCTTGACGATGGGGAGCTGCGCCAGATCCTCACCCGTGGCCAGCGCGGCATTCAGCGCGGCCTGCGCGAGGCGTTCGTGATCGATGGCACGGGTGATCTGCGCGCGCGGGGGGAGCGGTCATATCTCTTTGACTATGAACAGCCCACGCAGGCCCAGATTGCCGAAGCGCGTGAGCAGGGTGTGCTGGTCATTCAGGACTGGGACAACAACGAATTCCGCGCGCTGATGCCGCTGGAAGAGATTACCGATCGCTATCTTTATGTCAGCCGCGATGTGGATGGCGCGATCCTGAGCCTGCTGGATGAAACACAGGAAACCGCCGTTTTCTACCAACAACGCGAAAGCGAACGGGGCCGCGTGCTGTTTGAATTTGGCCTTCTCTATGTGGGCTTTGCCGTGATCCTGATCCTGGCGGCGATCTGGCTGGGGATGTGGTTTGCCGAACGGCTGTCCCGACCTGTGGGGCGGCT
>JBCCAJ010000284.1:0-4363 GCA_039814845.1 Pseudomonadota bacterium
GAGCATATTCAGCGGCAGCTTCGGCGCACCGCGCACCTTGTGACCTTCCGCATACATATCAATATCATAGCGCTTGCCCGGATCGGCCTTTGACCGCACCCCTGACAGCCCCGCCGCGATGATCACGGCCTGCAACAGATACGGGTTGGCCGCCCCATCCGGCAGGCGCAGCTCAAACCGTCCCGGCCCAGGCACGCGGACCATGTGGGTGCGGTTGTTGCCCGTCCAGGTTACCGTATTGGGCGCCCATGTGGCCCCCGACATGGTACGCGGCGCGTTGATGCGTTTATAGCTGTTCACCGTCGGATTGGTGATCGCCGCCAGCGCGCTTGCGTGCTTCATGATCCCGCCCAAAAACTGCGCGCCCTTGTCTGACAGGCCCAATTCCGCCGTCTGGCTGCCGCTTGTTTTATCCGTGGCAAAGACATTCACCTTGGCCGCATCACCCGGCGCGTCCCAAACGGAGATATGGGCGTGACAGCCATTGCCCGTCAGCCCCTCAACGGGCTTTGGCATGAACGTCGCGCGAAAGCCGTGGCGTTCGGCCACCGACTTGGTCATGAACTTGAAGAAGCTATGCCTGTCCGCCGTCACCAGCGCGTCCGAGAAATCCCAGTTCATCTCAAACTGGCCATTCGCGTCCTCATGGTCGTTCTGGTAGGGGCCCCAGCCCAGCTCCAGCATGTAATCGCAGATCTCACGCACGACATCATAGCGCCGCATCACCGCCTGCTGGTCGTAACAGGGCTTTTCGGCGGTATCGAACTCATCCGACAGCGCAGACCCATCCGGCGTCAGCAGGAAATACTCGCATTCCACGCCGGTTTTTACGTGCATGCCTTCCTCGGCAGCCTCATCGACCAACCGCCGCAACACATTGCGCGGGGCCTGTGCCACATCCTGCCCTTCCATCACCGGGTTCGCGGCCACCCACGCGACCTCCGGCTTCCACGGCAGTTGAATCACCGAAGACGGGTCCGGCACGGCCAGCATATCAGGATGCGCCGGCGTCATATCAAGCCACGTCGCAAAGCCCGCAAACCCCGCGCCGTCCTCCTGCATATCCGCGATGGCCTGCGCGGGCACCAGCTTGGCCCGCTGCCCGCCGAAAAGATCGGTGAAGGAAATCATGAAGTACTTAACGCCGTTTTCAGCGGCGAAGGCGGCCAGATCGGTGGTCATTTTGTGCTCCCCATTTAGTCGTGACGCGACCCGGAGGAGGTTTCCACCGGGTCGCGCATTTGTCAAAGTGTTAAAGGCCTACATGCCGCTTCCGGGCATCCCCGGATACCAACTTGTGCCAGCCAGCGGGATTTTGGCCATGGCGGCAGCCTCCATAGTGAGCGCGGCCAGATCTTCGGGCTCCAGATTGTTCACATGGTTTTTGCCGCAAGCCCGCGCGAGTGTCTGAGCTTCCAGCGTCATCACCTTGAGATAATTGTTCAATCTCCGCCCGGCCTCGACCGGGTCAAGGCGCTTGGACAATTCCGGATCCTGCGTGGAAATCCCCGCGGGGTCGCGGCCTTCATGCCAATCATCATATGCCCCCGCCGTGGAGCCGAGCGCGTTGTAGTCCGCCTCCCATTTGGGATCATTGTCACCAAGTGCGATCATCGCGGCTGTCCCGATGGACACCGCATCCGCACCCAATGCCAGCGCTTTGGCCACATCAGCGCCGGTGCGGATGCCGCCCGACACGATCAGTTGCACTTTGCGGTGCATATCCAGATCCTGCAGCGCCTGAACCGCCTCACGAATGCACGCCAGCGTTGGGATGCCAACATGTTCGATGAACACATCCTGCGTGGCAGCCGTGCCGCCCTGCATGCCGTCAATCACCACAACGTCCGCCCCGGCCTTCACAGACAAAGTCGTGTCATAATAAGGCCTTGCCGCCCCGACCTTCACGTAGATCGGCTTCTCCCAACCGGTGATTTCACGCAGCTCACCGATCTTGATTTCCAGATCATCGGGCCCTGTCCAATCGGGGTGGCGACAGGCAGACCGCTGATCAATGCCTTTCGGCAGCGTGCGCATCTCCGCCACGCGGTCAGAGATTTTCTGTCCAAGCAACATGCCACCCCCGCCGGGCTTGGCACCCTGACCGACGACAACCTCAATCGCGTCCGCCTTGCGCAAATCGACCGGGTTCATGCCGTAACGGCTTGGAAGATACTGATAAACCAAGTGTTTTGACTGGCCGCGTTCCTCTGGCGTCATGCCGCCATCGCCCGTGGTGGTCGAGGTTCCGGCCGCCGACGCCCCGCGCCCCAACGCCTCTTTCGCCTGCGCCGACAGCGCGCCAAAGCTCATCCCCGCAATGGTGATCGGGATTTTCAGCTCAATAGGCTTTTTGGCAAAGCGCGTGCCCAACACCACATTGGTGTCACAGCGTTCGCGATAGCCTTCCAGCGGGTAGCGGCTCATGGAGGCCCCAAGGAACACCAGATCATCGAAATGGGGCACCTTGCGCTTTGCGCCACCGCCGCGAATGTCATAGATGCCAGTGGCCGCCGCACGCCGGATTTCTGCATTCACTTCGGGCGTGAAGGTACTGGAATAACGGGGAATTGTCTGGGGCGGTGTTGCGTCGTCTTTGGCCATTGGTCGCCTCCTCAATACGCGTTGTCGATGTTGAAATTGTAGAGCTGCCGGGCAGAGCCATAGCGCTTGAACTCTTCGGGTTTGGCGTCGCATTCCCCGGCAGCCAGCAGTTCCGCCAGCTTCTCCAAATGCTCCGGCCGCATCTCTTTTTCGATGCAATCCGCGCCCAGCGATTTGACCGACCCGCGCACAAACAATTGCGCCTCATAGATCGAATCGCCCAGCGCATCGCCTGCGTCACCACAGACCACCAGATGTCCCCGCTGCGCCATGAAGGCCGACATATGCCCCACATTGCCATGCACCACGATGTCGATCCCCTTCATGGAAATCCCGCAGCGCGAGGACGCATTGCCTTTGATCACCAACAGCCCGCCATGGCCCGTCGCACCCGCGTACTGGCTTGCATCGCCATCCACGATCACCGTGCCGCTCATCATGTTCTCGGCCACGCCCGGCCCTACATTGCCATCGACGCGCACCGTGGCCTTCTGGTTCATGCCCGCGCAGTAATACCCTGTGGAGCCGCGCACCTGCACGTCAATCTCTGCGTCCAGCCCCACCGCAATGGCGTGGCTGCCGCGCGCATTCACGATCTCCCACGCGGTCTCATTGCTCCCGTCCGTCGGGTTCTGCAGGGCGGCGTTGGCCTCCCGCAGGGTGATGTCGGTCAAATCAAGCACCTGCATGGGCACCTCCCTTTGCATACATTCCTGACAATGTGTCGAGAGCGGCTTGCAGCACCTCGGCATCTGATTTGTCTTCCCAATCCCAGGCCTGATCCGCGCCTAGAAACACACAAAGCACCGGCGCGCCGGTGATGTAGGTTAAGTTCAGCCAGGACGAAAACGGCTGCTGCTTTGGCCCCGAGAGCATGATCCACGGCTTGTCCACGTCCCAGAATGGGCGGTCGAATTTCAGATAAAGCTTGTTCAGAAGGCCCAGACCCAGCTTGCCAATGGCGTCCTGTTTGTCATTGGGCAGCGGCGGGTCAAACCGCACATGCCCTGCCTGCAAAACCCCAATCGGCAGCGTGACGATCACCGCGTCAAACCGGTGCGACGCGCCCTCCACGATCAATGTCGCATGATCCGCACCCCACTCCACCGCCTCCACGGCATGATTGAGCTTCACCTCGTAGCCTTCTGTCAAAGCAGGGAAAAGCGCCTCATACCCACGCGGAAACACCACATCCATGCCGGGCAAATCCTCGCCCTCGTCAAAGGCTTTCTCAGACAGCTTTTCGCGGGTCATGGCGTAGTTCTGTTCGACCTCGAACGCCTCCCACACCCAATCGGGGATGTCGTCCTCGGCCACCGGATCGCCTTTCGGCGTCAAGGCGTGGACCTCGTCGTAATCCGTCTTTACCCGCACCACGCCCTGAGATTTCGCAAGCGCGGTCAGCGGATTGCCCTTCGGCCCATGGATCCAGGACGCCCCCAAATCCATCGGCAGGCCGAGGGAATGATCCGTCCATGTCCGCCCACCGATGCGGTCACGCGCCTCGAATACCTCCACCGTCAGCCCGGCATCCACCAGATCGCGCGCAGCGGCCATACCCGCCATGCCCGCACCAATGATGCCCACGGTCTTCGCCTTTGTTTTCAGAACCTTCTTCGCGGCCTGCTGCCCGGTGATCAGCGCGCCATGCACCATCGCCGGGAAATCCCGCGACACGTGTTCGCCTGCAAAAAACACTGTATCCCCAAGAGGTTTGCGGATGATCTTGCGGTCCTTGGCCCGCGCGCCCTTTTGCAGA
>JBCCAJ010000376.1:0-3392 GCA_039814845.1 Pseudomonadota bacterium
CGGCCTCTGCATAGGTTTCGATGAGCAGGCGCGACAGGGAGGATTGGCCGGGGTGGCCGTTGATGAGGGTGATTTTCTTCGGTGTCATTGGATGATTCCATCTATAAAATTGACCATGGTCATTTTTAGACAAAGAAAATGACCGCGGTCAATAATAAATTTGACCATGGTCAAAATTTTGATAAAAGAGATCATGGCAAAACCCGTTCAAGCCCGCACATTGAAAACCCGAGCCAAGCTTTTGAGCGCGGCACAAGGTCTGATCGAACATTCCGGCTATGAGGCGCTTCGCGTGGAGGAGGTTGTGCTGAAGGCAGGGGTGGCCAAGGGGACTTTCTTTTCTCATTTCAAGGACAAAGACGCGTTAATGGATCAGCTGATCGGGGCGCGTTTGTCTGAGATCTTAACGGAGATCGAGGCGGGTCCCGGGCCCAAATCTGCATCAGAGATGGTCGCGGCCCTGAAGCCCTTCATCGCGTTTGCGACCTCGGAACGGTATGTGTTTGACATCATGCTTCGTTACAGTGGTGCCGCCGCGATCAGTGAGATTGGACCCATCGCGCAGACGTTCATGCAGCATTTTGAGCTATTTTTGAAATGGGTGACGGACCCGGCTTTGCCCACACGCGCAACCATCGCACCGGAGCTTTTGGCCGAAGGGATCAGCGCATTCATGATCCAGGCCATGTCCCTTAACTTTTGCGCTTTGCATAGCTCTGTTTCGGTCGAAGAGCGTTTGGAACCCTATCTTGAAGCGTGGCTGAGCTAGGGCGCGGTACTGATCACGGCCTCTTCCGTCACTTCCAGGTATTGTGCGCGATCGCCCAGTTCCGCGAAAAGTTCCGGCCCTGTGCCGGTCATCCACGCCTGCGCCTTCAGCGCGCAGACCTCATCATAAAGCGCGGCGCGGCGGGTGGCGTCGAGATGGGCGGCGACCTCATCCAGGAGGAGGAGCGGGGGCGCGCCGAAATCATCGGCCAATGCGCGGGCATTGGCGAGGATGAGGGAGATGAGCAACGCTTTTTGTTCGCCGGTGGAGCAATCCTTGGCAGGCACGCCCTTCGCCGCATAGACCCCATAGAGATCGGCGCGGTGGGGGCCGACCAGCGTGCGACCTGCGGCCAAATCGCGAAAACGGCTTTCATGAAGGGCTTCGCGGAAATCGCTTTCGGTCTCGGGCATGGCCCCTTCCGTCATGGTCAGTTCCAGTTCAGCCGAGGGAAAGGCGGTGTCGGCCTCTGTCTGCGCTTCTGACAGGCGATGCAGCGCGGCCATGCGGTTTTGGTGCAGCGCGATGCCGGATTGCGCCATCTGGCGTTCTACCGCGACGTACCAATGGCCGTCACGCACCTGATCCTTCAGCAGGCGATTGCGTTCGCGCATGGCCTTTTCGTAGCTGAGAGAGGCCTCCGCATGGTCGGGTGTGAAGCTGAGCGTCATGCGATCCAGAAACCGCCGCCGCCCGTCTGCCCCTTCGATCCAAAGCCGGTCCATGGCCGGGATCAACCACAGGACCCGCGCGATGCGGCCCAGAGCGATCTGGGAGGTAGGCTTGCCGTCAATGCGGACCTTGCGGGCCTCTTCGCCTTGGGTGGTGATTTCCACCTCGTGGATTTGGGCCAGCGATTGAAGATGCCCGGTCAGTTTCCAGCCGATGTCATCGGGTCTGCGCGCCATGTCGGCGGCGGAGGCGCGTCTGAGGCCGCGACCGGGGGAGAACAGCGATACCGCCTCTAGGATGTTCGTCTTACCCGCGCCATTGGGGCCGAAGATGGCCACGGGGCGGCCATCGCCGTCGATGCGCGCGGATTGGTGCGAGCGGAAATAGGAAAGGCTGAGATGCGAAAGATAGAGGCCGGGCATCCGTGAGGTCGGTTAGACCCGCATCGGCATCACGACGTAGACGGCCGTGGTGTCATTGCCTTCACGCATCAACGTGGGGTCGCCGGAGGAGTTGAACATGAAGACGGCGTTCTCACGATCCACCTGGCTGGCGATTTCCAGCAAGTATTTGGCGTTAAATCCAATATCGATTTGGTCGTCACCATAAGCCACGGCCAGCTCTTCCTCTGCCGCGCCGCTGTCTGGGGCGTTGACCGACAGGACCAGACGGTCCTCATCAAGCGACAGTTTCACCGCGCGGGACCGTTCGGAGCTGACCGTCGCGACGCGATCCACGGCTTGGGCGAATTCGCTCGCATCCACTTCAAGCCGGCGGGTGTTGCCGGTTGGGATGACGCGGGTGTAATCGGGGAAGGTGCCGTCGATGACCTTGGAGGTCAGCGTGATCTCGGGCGTGGCAAAGCGGACTTTGGTTTCCGACACAGACACGGCGATCACTGTTTCATCATCGTCGAGCAGCTTGCGCAGTTCGCCCACCGTTTTGCGGGGGACGATCACGCCGGGCATGGAGCCCGCGCCATCGGGCAGGTCTGAATCAATGCGGGCGAGGCGGTGGCCATCGGTGGCCACACAGCGCAGCACTTGCCCGCCATCGGCGTCGGAGACGTGCATGTAGACGCCGTTGAGGTAGTACCGCGTTTCCTCTGTCGAGATGGCGAATTTGGACTTGTCGAAAAGGCGGCGCAGTTCGGGGGCCTTGGCGGAGAAATTACATTCGTATTCCGAGGACGCCATGACCGGGAAATCTTCTTTCGGCAGGGTGGCCAGCGCGAAGTTTGAGCGCCCCGCCTCCACCGTTAGCCGCCCCGTTGCGCCATCATCGGTGAGGCTGACCAGCGCGCCATCCGGCAGTTTGCGGACGATTTCGTGCAAAGTCACAGCAGAGACCGTTGTCGCCCCCGCGCGTTCCACCTGGGCGGGGGCCTTGTCCACCACTTCGATGTCGAGGTCAGTGGCGCGGAACTGCACGCTGTCACCTTCCGCCTCAATCAGCACATTGGCGAGGATCGGGATCGTGTTGCGGCGTTCGACGACCGATTGGGCCTGCGCCACAGCCTTGAGAAGCGTTCCACGTTCGATGCTGAATTTCATGCCCTTGCTCCCTGCATGCGCGGCGTTGGGAGGGGCACCCTAGCAATTCTGGGTTGGGGCTCAAGATTTTTTTATGGGGTGGGGGGATTTGGTGTGGTTTGAGAGGGCGTTTGGACGGTTTTCCCAAGCGGCGTGGCGGCGAAAGTCCATATCGATCCTGAATCGATCCTGAAAAGAATTTTGTTGCGCCGCGCAGGGGTGGCCATGTCGCCTTGCGCATCAAACCCAGTCCAGATTGATCAACCAGTCCTTGGCGGCCTTGATTGACAGTCTTGATAGCTGATCAACATGCGACAGCAACCAGACTTCCCGTGTTGGATATCGAGCGTCCCCTTCCAATTCGATTTCTTGAAATCTCGGGTCGCTGGACGCAATCGAACGGGGCAAAAGCGTCTTTC
>JBCCAJ010000229.1:0-5076 GCA_039814845.1 Pseudomonadota bacterium
ACAGGGTTTCGGTCCGTGCTGGCGATGACGGCGCAAAAATCTGGGTGAAAACGGGTCACTTGGCCTACGCCAAGGCGCCGACCGTCTGATGAACGGCAAGGCACCTCTCGCATTGGTCGCCGGGGCTGGGGCTGGCTTGGGCCAAGCTCTTTTGACACGGTTTGGCGCAGGCGGGTTTACCCCGGTCGGCCTCGGCCGCAGCAAACCCGACGCGTCGCCTTTCGCGTTCCACACTCTCGACCTCTCGGACGATATTGCCATGCCGGCTGTGATTTCTGAGATCATCGACGCGCACGGCCCACCCAAAGTGGTCGTCCACAACGCCGCCGAACTGGTGATCTGCCCTTTCGAAGACGGGCATCTGAGCGACTATCAGCGCACCTGGGCATCCATGGTGCAATCCTGCGTTTTGCTGGCCCAGTCGACGATAAAGCCCATGTTGCGCGCGGACGGGGGCACCTTCATCGTCTCGGGTGCCACTGCATCACTGCGTGGCGGCACGCGTTTCTCGGCCTTTGCCAGCGCAAAGTTCGCATTGCGCGGTCTCACTCAATCCCTCGCGCGGGAATTTCAGCCCGCAGGCGTGCATGTCTGTCACACGATCCTCGATGGCATCATAGATACGGCGCGCTCACGCGCGATGCATCGCCTTGATCCCGGCAAAATGATGCAGCCCGATGATATCGCGGAAACCTATTGGCAAATCGCGCATCAGCCTCAATCCACATGGACCCATGAGCTTGATCTGCGTCCAGCCACAGAAGGGTTTTAACCCATGAAAACGGTGATCATAGGCGGCGGCCTCTCGGGCCTTGCCCTAGCCGAACGCCTCGAAGCACAAGGGCGGGACTATCATCTGCTGGAGGCCCGCGCCCGGTTTGGTGGGCGCATCACAACGAACCGACTGGAGGGTGCCTATTTCGACATGGGGCCCGCATGGTTTTGGCCGGGACAACCCCGCATCGAAAGACTTGTTACGCGGCTGGGACTCAAGAAATTTACTCAACATGCATCCGGTGAACTGACATACGAAGACGAAGGTGGTCGCATTCAACGAGGATTTGGTTTTGCCTCCATGCAGGGGTCATGGCGGTTGGAGGGCGGATTGGCCAATCTCACGGAAGCCTTGCAGACCCGACTGCCCGATGCGCGCAAGCAGTTGAATGCGCAAGTCACCAGGCTGGACATGTCTGGTGAGACATGTCGCGCCACGATGTCGGATGGAAATGTAATTGAAGCGCAACGCATTGTGTTGGCCATGCCCCCACGCCTTGCGGCTGGCCTTGCCTTCGCTCCGGCCTTGCCGGACACAGCGCGACACGCGATGGTCAATGTGCCCACATGGATGGCAGGTCAGGCCAAAGCGATTGCCGTTTACGACACCCCCTTCTGGCGCGAGGCTGGCCTGTCCGGGGATGCCATGAGCAGACGCGGCCCAATGGTTGAAATTCACGACGCGTCCCCGGCGGAAGGCGGCCCCTTTGCCCTTTTTGGTTTCATTGGCGTACCGCCCGGATCACGTGCGGATGAAGACGTGTTGCGCCAGGCTGTGAGAGACCAATTGGTGCGCCTGTTCGGAGAGAATGCCGCATTACCGCGAGAGGTTTTCTTGAAGGACTGGGCGTCTGATCCGTTTACCGCAACGCCCGCCGATGCAGCCCCTCTTTACACGCATCCGTCCTACGGCTTGCCCAATGCGTTGGTAAATCTGTGGGGCGGGCAACTGATTTTTGCAGGCACAGAAGTGGCGAAAAGTTACGGTGGTTACATCGAAGGGGCATTGGAAGCGGCGGAAATGGCGCTGGACCAATTGAACGCGAAAGAGCTGGCCTAACGCCAAGTTGAAAACAGGCCTGTCAGATGGCAGGAACGCACATTTGAGAATGCGGGGGGCTTAAGGATGTCTGACCGACGCGATGCGATTTTGGATGTGGCCGAGAGACGGATCCGCGCCCATGGCTACAGCGGCTTTTCATTTCGGGACGTGGCCCATGACGTGGGGATTAAATCAGCCAGCGTGCACTATCATTTCCCAACCAAATCAGATCTGGCAGCGGCAGTTGCCAAAAGGTATCGCGAACGCTTTTCGGATGCCCTGAAAGGGAAAGAGCGGCAGGGGATCGCGCGTGTCCATGCCTGGAGATCGCTTTTCCATTCTGCGCTCAAGCGGGATGGGCTGATGTGTTTGTGCGGAATTCTGGCGGTTGAAGGTACAAGCCTGCCCGAACAGGTCGCCCATGAGGCGCGCGCGTTTCTGGAGTTTGGGATCGCGTCTTTGGATGAAGCGCGGCCCGGCGAAGGTGTGCGCATCCTGTCGCAACTGGAAGGCGCAATGCTGATCGCCCGCTCCGCTGGGGACCCGGACATTTTTGCCCAAGCCACGGAAAACCTAAGAGCCGCCTGACGCTTTTGCGTGTTTCAGGTCATCGTTCAAAGCAGGGATCGAAGCGAACGATCCCCGCGACCGGCCCTGCACCCGCCGCTATTCACGCTCAGAAAACGCGGTGCTCAAAGTCCGCTCAACAGGTCTGACAAGGTAGGCGAGCAATGTGCTTTCCCCCGTCACCATTTCCGTCACGTTTGTGAAACCTGCCTGAATCGGAACACTCAAGTTGGTTGACTCAAGCACAGCCTCGTCGAGCGTCACAAAGGCCCTGAAATAGGGTTCGCCTGTCATCTCATCCGTCAATGGAATGGGTGAAAAGGACGACAAGACACCGGTGGCCTTGCCATATCTGCGCGTGTCAAAGTTGTCGAAACTGATTGCGACCTGCTGACCAACCTGAATGTGACCGTGATCCGCATTCGGCACTTTCGCTTCGATCACCAGGTTTTGGCTGTTTGGAAGAACTTCGAAAATCGCTTGGCCAGGTTCAATGAATTCTCCGACAGACGGAAAAACTGTGAACTGTATGACCCCGGTGTGGGACGTGATGACCTTTTGACGGGCCAAACGCTCCTCTGCGATCCTTTGCGCTGATTTCAGTCGACGGATCTCCGCCTTCAGATCAGATTTCTCACGCACCAATTCTTCAAACAGTACCAGCCGGTTCTCTTCAAGCTGAGCGCGCGTCATGACAAGGCTTTCTTCCGCCTGAACCAGCCTGATCTCCGCGTCAGACTGCCGTGCGGCGGCATCGTCAGAACGGGACACCGCATTTTGGTATTCATTGACAGTCACCAGTCCGCGTTCCGACAGAACTTTTTTGGTTTCAACAAGGCTTAGCTGGCGGCCCGCCCTTTGGCGTGCGAGCGTGACAGCCCGATCCAGCATTTCAACCGTTCGATTCTTCTGCTCGATGGACAATCGAAGAATGTCCTGACCGCCGTAATGCAATTCCAACCGCGTCGCAGCCGTGGAAAGCCCGGAGTTGCGCAAACTTGTCAGTGCGTCATTCTGATCAATTTCGGCGGCTTCCAGATACGCGAGGATTGCAGTGACGTTGGCATATCGATTTTGAGCGATTTCCAGATTATCGATCAGTTCTTCCGCCTCGCGGATCAGTTGTGGGTTTCGCAAATCAAGAAGAACGTCGCCTTGCTCAACCCGGGCGCCATCTTGCACATGAATGGCTTCTACGATGCCTCCATCCACACTTTCGATTTTGCCATAGCTGCCCAAGGGGATAACCACACCTGGCGCGCGCGTTATCTGTGGAACCTGTGTGTTGGCCGCCAGAACCAAAAGGCCAGACACCATCGCCACAAGCGTGAGGATCAGGAACGCGGCAAACCGCGGTTGCGCTTTTTGATGCTTTTCGGCCGCTCGCTGGATCGGTCCTTTGCGCGACAGAAAGTCAGAGATTTTCCACATATCAGCGTCCTGTATTTTCCAAAGCTGCTTTGATTTTTTTCAATCCGTCTTCGCCCTTGTCGTTCACGACAACCTTGCCATTTCCAAGGAAAACACAGCGATCGGCGAGAGGTAGGAAGGAACGATCTGCCGTGGCAATGATGATTGTGCGTTGACCGTGTTGTGATGCAATCCAAGCTTTCAGTTTTGCACGCGTTTCCGGGCCCAAATCGCTTGATGGTTCAGACAGCAAAAGGACGGAGGACTGCCGTGCCATCGCACGCGCCAGGGTGATGCCGCGTTTCAACTCTGTCGAAAGCCCGGTAAGCGTCGCCTCGGTCAATCGGGTATCGAGGCCGTCTTGCAAATTCATAACCGCGCCGAGCAAACCCAGCTCTTGCAGTGCAGCTTTGATCTGTGAATCGCTAAGGCTCGGTTCCGCCAGTTTGAAATTCTGCCGTATCGTCCCGTAGAATAGCCCCGGCTCTTGCGTGCTATAGGTAATCAGACGTCGCAGTTCGTCACTCGCAATCTGGCGCATGTTGACATCGTCAAACTCAATGGTGCCGGCCAACGGTGTTTCCAGACCATCCGCCAAATCCAGAAGGGATGTCCGGCTGGACACATCACTTGCGAAAACGACAACTGTTTCTTTCGGTGCCACCGACAGGCTGACCTGTGACAGAACCGGCGCGTTCAGAGGATCCGGCCGGTGGGTCACACCATTAAATGAGATCGACCCAGACGCGCTTCGGTTGAACGAGCGTCCAAGCCCAAGCTCCAATTCCTGCGGCAAGGACAAAACACGGTCGGCCTGCGCTTTGCTGTCCCGAAAGTTAACCAATTGCATCGCATTGCCGTGCAGTGAGGCGACGGGTGCGATGACTTTTGACACCAGGACAATCACGGCAATCAGCGCGCCAAAACTCATGGTTCCATTCAATGCGGATTGCGCGCTCATGATGATCGCCAAAACCGTGCCCAAACCGATGAAACTCTGGACCAAGGATTGCTGCGTCGTCTGAAACAGTTTCGATTTTTTTGTCGCCGCTTCCGAGGCTTCGATAATCGGCTGACTGCGCGCGGTCCATGTCTGTGTCATGCCGAGACCAACAAGCGCGTTTTGATGCATGATCGCATCGTGGATCAGGGCTCGGCTTCGCTGTGTGGTGTCGGCGGCGTCCGCATCTAGGCGTTTCTGAATTGGGATCGTGGCAAGCCCGTGCAGAATCAGGATCAGGACCATGCAAATGACCAAAATGCCAACGGAAGAGTTCAGGTAA
>JBCCAJ010000043.1:0-11234 GCA_039814845.1 Pseudomonadota bacterium
GTTCCCCACATTGGCCCCAATATCCACAAACCGCCCGCCCTTGGGGAAGGAGGCGCGAATGATCTCCAGCTCTTCGGCCTCATAGAAGCCCCATTGCACATGGTTCATCTGAATGGCGTCTTTGGGATGGGTGATGGAAAAGAGCACCGGATGCCCCTGAAAATCATGCCGTGAGACGCGCATATTGCCCAACAGCATGCAACCGCCATCATCCTCGGCCTGCTTCAGGCGCTGCGTGATCTTGTTTTCCAGTCTCTCGTTCATTGTATTGCCTTCCTGCTCTGCCCCTTCAGGGTCTGTTTTGTTATCCTAATTCAACGCCTGTGCCCGACTTACAACGGGTGGAGCGGTGGCGGTGATCATTGATCTACCAATCGCAGCCAATGCCAAAAACTGAAAGCCCCACCTCGTGAAAGTTTCCGATACAAACCAACGCATGATCAAGCAACTAACCCGGATCAATCAAAGGAGTTGGTACGTAGTTCGCTGGGAAACCCGCCGCCAATGCTGGCTCATACGATGGAATTGATGTTGTCACCAAGACAAAGCTAATCATCGAAGCCAGCAGCAAGCTTGCTCTTGCAAATTGACCAACCAAAATCACCCCACGCTGCCCTCCAACGAAATCGCCACCAATTGCTGCGCCTCCATGGCGAACTCCATCGGCAGCGCTTGCAACACGTCCTTGCAGAACCCGTTCACGACAAGCGCCACGGCCTCTTCCTCATCCATGCCGCGCTGGCGGCAATAGAACATCTGGTCGTCATCCACCTTGGACGTCGTCGCCTCATGCTCCACCCGCGAGGAATTGTTTTTCACTTCGATGTAAGGCACCGTATGGGCCCCGCACTGATCGCCGATCAGAAGGCTGTCGCATTGGGTATAATTCCGCGAATCCTTGGCCCGCGGGGCCATGCTGACCAGCCCGCGATAGGTGTTCTGCGCCTTGCCCGCGCTGATCCCCTTGCTGACGATCCGCGACCGGGTGTTCTTGCCCAGATGCACCATCTTCGTGCCCGTATCGGCCTGCTGATAGTTGTTGGTAATGGCGATGGAGTAAAACTCACCCTGGCTGTCATCGCCGCGCAAGATACAGCTGGGATATTTCCACGTCACGGAAGACCCGGTCTCAACTTGGGTCCACATCACCTTTGCCCGGTCACCCCGGCAATCGGCGCGCTTGGTCACAAAGTTATAGATGCCGCCCGTGCCGTCTTCATTGCCCGGGAACCAGTTTTGCACGGTGGAATATTTCACCTCCGCATCTTCCTCGATAATGATCTCGACCACGGCGGCGTGCAGCTGTGCGGTGTCGCGCTGCGGCGCGGTGCAGCCTTCGAGATAGCTCACGTAAGATCCCTTGTCGGCAATGATCAAGGTGCGCTCAAACTGGCCCGTATTCTCCGCATTGATCCGGAAATACGTGCTCAACTCCATCGGGCAGCGCACGCCGGGCGGCACATACACAAACGACCCGTCCGAGAAGACGGCGGTGTTCAGCGTGGCGTAGAAATTGTCACTGACCGGCACGACCGTGCCCAGGTACTTGCGCACCAGATCGGGATGTTCGCGAATGGCCTCAGAGATCGAACAAAAGATCACGCCCGCTTTCTTCAATTCCTCCTGAAAGGTCGTGCCGACGGACACGGAATCAAACACCGCATCGACGGCCACCTTGCGGCCCTCTGCGGGTGCATCCTCAGCGCCTTCAACCCCGGCGAGGATCATCTGTTCTTTCAGCGGAATGCCCAACTTTTCATACGTGGCCAACAGCTTGGGATCGACCTCATCCAAGGATTTCGGCTTCACTTCCATGCTCTTGGGCCGGGCGTAATAGTACTGATCCTGAAAATCGATCTCTGGGTAGTCGACCATCGCCCAATCCGGCTCTTTCAATGTCAGCCAATGCGCATAAGCATCGAGCCGCCACTGGGTCATCCAATCGGGCTCTTCATTTTTCTCAGAGATCAGGCGCACAATGTCCGGCGTCAGGCCCTTGGGGGCGTATTCCATCTCAATGTCGGTTTCCCAACCGTATTTATACGTGCTGATATCGGCCACCGCATCAACGGTTTCCTGATCCACGCCCTCTTTGACGGTCAGTTGTGCGCTTGTATCTGTCGGAGGTGTCATGTGTACGTCCTTCCTGTCTTAACTTCGGGCTTCAGGCTGCCCTGGCCCGGTGTTTGTCATACTGACGCGCCCAGTTTTCTGCGAAGCGCGTGATCATCTCTTCCGTCGTATCGGGGCACAGCGACACGCGAATGGCGCTGGCCGCTTGATCCTCGTCATATCCCATCGCGGCCAAAACCCGGCTTGCCTTCACCTTGCCACTTGAACAGGCCGACCCGGCCGATATGGCGAACCCTGCCAGATCCATGGACATCACCTGCGTCTCCCCCTTCCATCCGGGGGCAATGATGCAGCTTGTATTGGGCAGCCGAGCTCCGTCTGTCCCTACAAAAATAGGGCCCGCACCCAAATCCACAAGGATTGTTTCTAGAATATTTCTAAGTTGCTCGACATGCGCCCAGACGCCACTCTCCAGATCGTGCATGGCCGCTTCAACTGCGGCCCCGAAGCCTGCGATACCAATGATATTTTCGGTGCCAGAGCGCCGCCCCATCTCCTGCCCGCCACCAAGGCTGAGCGCGGGGATATCCACACCCTGCTTGACGATCAGCGCGCCCACACCCTTAGGGCCACCCAGCTTGTGGGCCGAACAAACAGCCAGATCCGCGCCGCTCCAGGAAAAGGCAAAAGGCACACGGCCAAGCGCCTGCGTGATGTCCAGCAAAAGCGCCTGTTCGCCCCCGACGGGCGGTTCACTCAGCACGCCCGTTTCCGAATTCGCCACACCCATCGCGTAAATGCCCGGCCCATCGCTATCGCGCTTATGGGCAAAGACCGCATCGTGGGCTGTAGGCTCCACCTCAACCGCACCCTGCCAATCGGCCAGAACGCTGGCGGCTTCCGTCGCGCCGGAGGTAAACACCACCTCCTGCGGCTGGCACCCAACGCCCGCCGCCACCTGCGCCCGGGCCCGCTCCACCAAACGTTTCGCCGCGCGCCCCTCATAATGCACAGACGACGGATTGCCGACGACATCCATCGCCGCCTCCATCGCCGCCCGCGCCTCAGGCCTCAAAGGCGCTGTGGCGTTATAGTCGAGATAAACCCTACCCACGGCCGCGCCTTTCTTCTTGCCCTAAATATCCCGGGGGAGCGTCGAAGCCCCTGGCTTCGACCTTGGGGGCTGGCCCCCACATGGCAAGGAATGAAAACTCAAACATCATCCACCACCTGAAACAGTGATGGCACAGCCGGGCACGGCACAAGCGCATTCTCGATCACGTCCGACAGCCGCGTCTGGTGCAAAAACACATAAACATGGGCGCTCAGCCCCTCCCACAGCCGGTTGGTCATGGATTGCGCGCGCGACCCGCTTGACCCGCCCGAGGCCCCTGCCCCCATTTGCAGCGCGTCAAAGGTCTCATCCACCGCCTCCAGCACGTCACAAATCCGAATGTCCGAGGGCGCCTTGGCAAGCTTATATCCCCCGCCGGGCCCCCGCACGGATGTCACCAGATCGGCGCGGCGCAGCTTCACGAAAAGCTGCTCAAGATAAGGCAATGAAATGCTCTGCCGTTTGGAGATTTCGCTCAGCGCCACAAGGCTGCCACCCTCCGGCATACTGCCCTGCAAGGCGATATCGGCCAGCGCCACCATGGCATAACGACCTTTTGTGCTGAGTTTCATGAAGTCCTCTCACGCGAATTGATTGACCAAACCCGCCACAATGCCTATTTGCACTGCTACCTGAGGGCGACCAGTTCTTAGAATTATTCTAAGTTATCTGACTGATTGCGTCAACTACACTCAGACAGGGACAACGAAGGAAACGCGTAAAACATGCCCGAGGTTATTTTCCCCGGCCCGGAAGGCCGACTTGAAGGTCGCTATCACCCGCAACGGGAAAAAGACGCCCCCATCGCCATCATTCTCCATCCGCACCCGCAATTTGGCGGCACGATGAACAACAAAGTGGTCTACAACCTCCACTATGCCTTCTACAACATGGGCTTCACCGTGCTGCGGTTCAACTTCCGCGGCGTGGGTCGATCGCAGGGCGAATACGATCAAGGCGTGGGTGAGCTGTCTGATGCGGCCTCCGCGCTCGACTACCTGCAATCCATGAACAACAACTCCAAGCATTGCTGGGTCGCGGGCTTCTCCTTTGGCGCTTGGATCGGGATGCAGCTTTTGATGCGCCGGCCAGAGATCACGGGCTTCATCTCCGTCTCACCGCCCGCCAACATGTATGACTTTTCCTTCCTCGCCCCCTGCCCATCTTCGGGGCTGATCATCAACGGGAGTGCAGATCGCGTGGCCCCGCCCGCCGATACGCTGTCGCTGGTGAATAAACTGCACGAACAGCCGGGCATCACCATCACCCATGAGGAAATCGAAAGCTCGGGCCATTTCTTTGAAGAACCCCACATGGACACGATGATCGGCAACGTGACGTCCTATGTGAAACGCCGCCTGACAGAGACCACGCGCTGATGCGTTTCCAGTTCACATTGAACCGGCTTTCGCTGCCTTTCACCGCCACGGATTGTGGCGGTTCAAACGCAAAAGCCGATGCATTTTGTGAAACAAAACTGGAAACACACTAATGGGCGTCACTGAGGACCTGGCCGACGATCTGGCGCTGAAAGTCATCGAATATGTCGATGCAACGGGCGATGAAACCGCGATGAGTGAGATCGTGGCATTGCTGGGCGCAACATCTCAGACCGCAGAAGAAGCGTTCCTGACGTCGATGCGGGTGCGGCGGGCCAACATGAAAGCAAGAGAGCTTTTGGCCAACAAGATCAAAGCCTACAAAGCCGCGCAAAACCCGGACAGCTAAGCTGTTCCGTTGGCTTTAAGCGCAGTATGGCGCCTTCGTCAGGCCCCGGTCTGGCGGTCCTGAGCTTTGAACTGCAGTGCTTTATCTACGCGTTCCCGGACTCTATCCGAGCGACGGCCTGCAATTGACATTTCGCCAGACCCTCCCGGGGGCCTGCCGAAGGCGCGGCCGGCTAAAGCCCTTGATTCCGCGCCGGGTACTCCGCCCAAACGTCCCTAATGGCTCCGCAGCCATCACATGACCGCTCAACTTTCCGGCTTTTTGTAAACGCCCTGCTCTTCAAGCGCCTCGATCACCTCACGCGGCATGTAATCCTCATCATGGCGCGCAAGAATCTCTGTCGCGCGGAAGACACCGTTTTCATAGGTACCAAGACCCACCATGCCCTCGTTTTCATTAAACAAATCCGGTAGGATTCCCACGTATGTCACTGGCACGCTTGCGCCCCCGTCGGTCACGCGAAAGCTGACTTCTTTGCCTTCACCGCGCACCAAGGTACCTTCCTCCACCAGGCCACCAATGCGAAACACCTCCGTGGCGGGGGGCGGTTCCGCGATAACCTGACTGGGGGAACGGAAGAAGTTGATCCCGTCACGCATGGCATAACCGATCAGCACGGTGGACAGGATCAGTGCCACCGTGGTGATCATCAGGATCTGTATTCTACGCTGTTTCTTGAGCGTTTTCATGTGGGTACCGTGCGTTCCTCATGGAAATTACCTTAGGGAAAAATCGGGGCCTGCATTAAACCTGTCTGTTCGTCATATCCCAGCATCAGATTGGCGTTTTGCAAGGCCTGACCGCTGGAGCCTTTGGTCAAGTTATCAAGGGCGGCAATCACAATGGCCCTGCCCGGGATCCGGTCTGCCACCACGCCGACATGGCAAAAATTGCTGCCCCGGATGTGGCGCGTGCTGGGGTGTTCGCCCATTGGCAGCACCTCAACAAAGGGCTCACCCGCATAGGCCGACAACAGGCTGGCATGGATCGCCTCAGGCTCCCCCTTCACATAAACAGTGGCCAGTATCCCCCTGTTTGCAGGTAACAAATGCGGCGTGAACTGTACCTTTACAGGACGGCCTGCGATCTTGGAAAACTCCTGATCGAACTCCGCCAGATGCCGGTGCGTGCCGCCGGCGGCATAGGCGTGTGACCCCTCCGACAGCTCCGCATGAAGCAGGTTTTCTTTCAACGCCCGCCCGGCCCCACTGACGCCGGTTTTGAGGTCGATGATGATCTCGTCCAGATCAATCACACCGTCCGAAATCAACGGGCGCAGCGCATACTGCCCCGTGGCCGCGTTGCAACCCGTCCCGGCCACAAGCCGCGCATCCCGGATCGCATCCCTGTAAAATTCTGTCAGACCATAGACAGCCTCCTCTTGGCACTCCAACGCGTCATGCTGCCCACCATACCAGCGGGCGTATTCGTCCGCGTCTTCAAGGCGGAAATCCGCACTCAGATCGACTATTTTCAGCGTTTTTGGCAGCGATTTGATCACCGCCTGCGACGTTGCATGGGGCAGCGCGCAAAAACACAGATCAATGGTGGAGAAATCAATCTCATCAATCTTCACCAGCGCGGGCAAATCCAGATGGCGCAGGTGCGGGAACACCGCCGCCATGGTCTGCCCGGCTTTGGAATTGGCCCCAAGGGCGGCAATTTCCAACCCCGGATGGGTGGCAATGAGCCGGATAAGTTCGGCGCCGGTGTAGCCAGAAGCGCCCAGAATAGCGATTTTATGGGTCATATCAGACCTCTTTCATGTGTCATGTGGGATGTAGGCGGAAACGGGTCGCATCGCAATGCGGCCCAGCGCAAATCAAGCGGCAGAAAACGTGATCTGTCGTCGCAAAAACTGCGTGGCGCGGTCGGACACGCGCGTGGGGTCACCTGTGGTGAGGTATTCAATCGGCCCTTTATTTGGTCCTGTATCCCCGCCCATCTTGGGATGGCGCTTCAGGTAATCGGCAAGACTGTCGGCCACCAAAGCGGCTTGGGAAAACACCTTCACATTCGCGCCCAATGCTCTTTGGAACGCGTCCTGCAAAAGCGGGTAATGTGTGCAGCCTAAGATAGCCGCCTGCGGGTCGGGCATCTTGCGGCGCAGCGCATCCACATGGGACCGCACAAGCGCTTCGGCCAGGATCATGTCGCCGTCTTCAATGGCATCGACCACACCACCACAGGCCTGCGCCTCCACATCCACGCCGATGGCGCGATAGGCCAGTTCGCGTTGGAACGCGCGGCTGGCCACGGTGGCGGGTGTGGCAAAAAGCGCCACATGTTTCACTTCCACCTCACGCGGCGGAGAATTGTCGCCCCATTGCCGTTCCGTCAGCGCCTCAATCATGGGCACGAACACGCCAAGCACACGCTTGCCCTCTGGCACGCCGGCCTCCTGCATCCGACGCAGCGCGGCGGCAGAGGCGGTGTTGCAGGCCAAGATCACAAGGTCACAGCCACGGGTCCAAAGGGTTTCCACATGCCCCTTGGTCAGCGCATAAATATCATCCGCCGTCCGCACCCCGTAAGGCGCGTGCGCGTGATCGGCGAAATAGGTAAACGCCTGACTGGGAAGCGTTTTTGACACCGCATCCAGAACCGTCAGGCCGCCGAGGCCACTATCGAAAATACCAACTGCCATGATCTTTCAGTCTCAGAACTCAAACCCAACCGCACCGGGCGCGACGGGGCTCGGGCTCAGCTCATAGGTCTTTTCGCGCAGGAATGCCATCAGGGATTTGGGATCTTTGATGCGCGGCTCAAGCGCTGAGCGGGGGATCGGATCGCCCACATGCACATGCACGGGTGTGTCCACCCGCTTGCCGAATTCATTGATGTAGAGCGCCATGCGCAGGGTCACATGCAAGTGGCTTGCGATCTGCCAAAGCCGGCTGTTGGCCCCTTCAAAAAAAAGCGGCACGACCGTAGCCTCCGATTTCGCAACCATCCGCGCGGTGAAACTGCGCCAGCCCGGATCAAGCGGCCGCGCCAGCGGTTTGGCCGCTGTGCTGACCCCACCACCGGGGAACACACCAATCGCACCCCCCTGTGCCAGATAATCGAGCGAGGCCTTGCGCGTTTGCAGGTTCAACGCCACTGCCTCTTTGGTGTCATCAAAGCTGACAGGCAGGACCACGCGGTTCACATCCTTGGCCTTTTGGAACACCGAATTGGCCAGAATGCGGAAATCGCCACGGGTCTGGCTCAGGATATGGCCCATCATCAACCCATCCAGAATGCCGTAAGGGTGGTTGGCGATCAAAATCACTGGCCCCTCACGCGGAATGGTGTCAAGCGACCCGCGCACCACATCCAGCGTCAGCCCATAGCGTTCGACCATCACCTGCCAGAAATCCCGGCCCCCCGCCACGTCCCGTTCATAGCCTTCGGCACGTTTGATCAGCCGGATGCGCCCCGTCAGGTTTTCCATCGTCCGGATCACGGCGCGGCCGCCGCGCGTCTGGGCGGAGAAGGCGTAGCTGATATCGCGGGCGCCGTTACGGGGGTGGCTGTGGTGCTGCATGGTGGGGCCTGAGTGGGTCTGCGTTGCTCGACTTATCTTTGCTTCAAACCTGTAAAGGAAATGCGACGGTGATGTAAATTCACAGCTTTGTCCCCGGCACGGACGCAAGGCGCTTGCGAAGGCGCTCGTTTGTGCAAAAAACAGACAGCGCCGCACCGCGCATCCGCGATGACATCAAGAGACGTCTAACCTTTACTGGACTGCCACCTTTTTTCTGCTAAGCCTTTCGGCAAGGCGAAGGGGTCATAGGGACATGGATTGGGACAAACTTAGAATTTTCCACGCCGTCGCCGATGCCGGAAGCCTCACCCATGCGGGCGATCAGCTGCACCTGTCGCAGTCGGCCATCTCGCGCCAGATCCGCGCGTTGGAGGAATCGCTCAATTCCACCCTGTTTCACCGCCACGCGCGCGGCCTCATCCTGACTGAACAGGGCGAACTTTTGTTCGATGCCACCCGCGCCATGGCCAAGCGACTGGACACTGCCACCGCACGCATCCGTGACAGCGAAGAAGAGGTGTTTGGCGAACTGCGCGTCACCACCACGATCGGGTTTGGCACGCTCTGGCTGGCCCCGCGCCTGCCGAAACTCTTTGAAAAATACCCAGAACTGAACCTCGATCTTATGCTGGAAGAGCGCGTGCTGGACCTGCCTATGCGAGAGGCCGACGTGGCCATTCGCATGAAAGAACCCAGCCAGGCCGACCTGATCCGCAAACGGCTGATGAGCGTCAATATGTGCCTTTTCGCCACCCGTGAGTATCTGGAGGCGCACCCCACGCCCGAGCGGCCCGAGGACCTGATAAACCACCGCGTGATCTGTCAAAACCCGCGCTCCGCACAGGTGGGTGCGGGGGCCACGCTGGTGCAGGAAATCATGAGCTATGAAATCCCCACGCTGCTGACGGTGAACAATTACTTCGGCGTGCTGCAAAGCGTTCTGGAAAATCTCGGGATAGGCGTTTTGCCCAATTATGTGAGCCACGATTTCCCGCAACTCATTCGGATTCTCCCCGAAATGGAGAGTTCAGACGTGCCTGTCTTTCTCGCCTATCCGTCCGAATTGCGGCACTCCCAACGCATCGCCGCGTTCCGGGATTTTGTGCAGGAAGAGATCGTGAGCTACCGAAAAGGGCTGCAAAATCAATCATCTGGCTGAATTTTTAAGCCAAAGATAGATGAGATATGCATGCAACACATAGCAGGGTTGTCGCAGGCGCAGCATGTTTTTTCTTGAACGACTCATTTGGCGGGCCTAGTTCGGATGCATGGGCGGCGCTGAGGCGTTGTTCATACCTCCCTGTTGGACTTCGGCCGAGCTTAGTGCTCGGCCTTTTTTTTCGCGCTATGGTGGGGCCATGAACAGATCTTTCACGATACGCGCTGCAACCCATGCCGATCTTGCCCCGCTGAGCCAGCTGTGCCTGCGGTCCAAGGCCCATTGGGGCTATGATGAGGCGTTCATGGCGGCCTGCGTGCCTGCGTTGACATTGACCGCGGATGATCTGGCCGAGGGGCTTTTGGTTCTGGCCGAGGCCGATGGCGTGATTGCCGGGATGGCACAACTGGCCGGCCCAGAGGGCGAGATGGAGATTGACCGGTTCTTCATCGACCCGACCTTCATGGGGGCAGGCTGTGGTCGGGTGCTGTTTGAGTGGTGCCTTAATGCGGCCCGGGCGCGCGGTGAGACGCGACTGATGATCGAGGCCGATCCGGATGCGGCAGCATTTTATGAGCATATGGGCGCGGTCAAGGTGGGTGAGGCGCCGTCTGGGGCCATTTCAGGGCGGATGCTGCCGCTGCTTGAAATCTCCGTCTGAGATCTCAAACAGAGCGCGTTCGTCAGGCCGTGGTATGGCGACCCGCTCATTGATCAGCCGCACTTTATGATTGAATTCTCGGGCTCCGTGAGAGCAACGCGCCACGCCAACCGTTTCCCCATACCGTGTGGACGGCCTGGCGAAGGCGCGGCGGACTGCGTCCTTGATTCCGCGCCGGGTGCTTAGTTCAAAACCGGTATTTCGGCCTCACTGAACCGCGTGAGCGCTTCTGCCCCGGTTTCCGTGATCACCACATTCTCCTCATGCACCATCAGACACCCCTCCGCCGTCTCCGCATAAGGCTCCAACGTGATCACCATACCGGGCTTCAACACGCTCTCATCCTCAGCCGTCAGTGACAGGCCTTCCGTCAACTGCATCCCCAGCCCATGGCCCATCCGGCCCGCACCATCCCCGCGACCGACGATATTCGCCATGGCATGCCACACATCCCGCGCCTCTGCCCCGGGCCGCGCGGCCTCAAACCCCGCTGCGGTGGCGTCAATGATCTGCGCATGCCCCGCGCGCGCCTCCGGCCCGGCGTGTCCTATGGCGAAGTTGCGGTCGTAATCGCAAAAATATCCGCCCTTAATCGCACCTGTGTCGAGCATCAGGATATCGCCTTTCTGCAAGGGTGCATCCGTGGCGGGCGATATCACATCGCCATACCCCATCGGCCCCACGCCACCCGCCAGATAGGGCACCCAATCGGCCCCCTCCTCTAACAACAGCCGCTGAAACCCACGAAACACCTCTGAGACCGCCACACCCGGGCGCGCAATCTCTCCCATTCGGTCAAAGGCGCGGCCCGCCAGCCCGCAAGTCTGTCCAATCCGCGCGATTTCCAATGGCGACTTGATGGCGCGCAAAGACGCCATCAGGCCGTCATCCGCCGCCACCTCAAGCCCCGCGCGGACCCGGTCAAAATCCGCCAAGGGCATCCGCAGATGCGTCTCATAGCCCATGGGCA
>JBCCAJ010000063.1:0-9965 GCA_039814845.1 Pseudomonadota bacterium
AGTTGTCAAACCAGGTGACAATCCCCTGCAGTTTCACGCCTTTTACAAGAAACATCGTAACCGGCGTTTTGTTGCGCCTAAGCAGGTTCAGAAACGCGTCCTGAAGGTTGCCCGACGAACCTCCCTTACCGCGCCCGTTTCCGCCGCCCTTGGGCGGTTCGGACGCAGACTTTGGGACAGGACGTGGAGAGAGAGTACGTCCACTGGACATTGTAAGGGCTCCTGTTTTTGGCGGCCGTCTTTACGGTCCGCAGGATAAGCGCCGGCGTTTGCTAACGGACGAAACCGACGATGGCCCTAAAGTCATAACTCACGGGGCAATCGCGCTTCCCCAGGAATGCATCTAGGGTCCTTTTAGGCCCAGATTTGGAAGATTGGACATGGCGACTGGGAAAAGCGCTGTCTTCACCACAGGCAGCATCATGCGTCACGTGACGGTGTCGTCCTTCACCTCAAGCATTGGCTTGATGGCGATTTATGCGGTCGACCTCATTGACCTGATCTTCATCTCAATGCTGGGCTATGAGGAAATGGCCGCCGCCGCCGGTTACGCCAGCGCGCTTATGTTCTTCACCTCGGCCATCAATATCGGCCTGTCAGTGGCCGCAAGCGTGCTGGTATCGCGGTCCATCGGCGAAGAGGATGAACTGGAAGCACGGGAATACGCCACCAGCACTGCGATACTCGTGATGCTGACGGGCCTCGCCATCCCACTGATATTACTTATAAACGTTGAATTTTTCGTGGGTCTTCTTGGCGCCACGGGTGAGGTTGCGGAACTGGCAGCCACGTATCTTTGGATCGTCGTGCCGTTCACTTTTGTCTCCGGCCTGTCGATGGTCACCGTCGCCTCGCTGCGATGTTATGGTGAAAACCGGCTGGCCATGTACCCGGCCTTGTTTGGCGCGCTGACAAATGCGGTGCTTGACCCGATCTTCATCTTCGCCCTTGGGCTGGGTCTGCCCGGGGCGGCCTGGGCCACGGTGGCGGCGCGGTTTGTGACGCTTGGCCTGGCGCTTTATCCCGCGATCAAGAAGCACAAAGCGTTTGTTCGCCCCAACCTGCGGCTTTTGATCCGTGACCTGCAAACCGTCGCCCATTTTTCCAGCCGTGCGGTGCTGGCCAATGTGGCAACGCCCATCGGCACGGCCATCGTCACGCGTGAGATGTCCAAATTCGGGCCCGAGGCCGTGGCGGGCATGGCCGTCATTGGCCGCATGACGCCGGTGGCCTTTTCGGTGATCTGGGCTCTATCGGGTGCCATCGGGCCCATCATCGGGCAGAATTTCGGGGCGGGCCACACCGACCGTGTGCGGCGCGCCTATATCGACGCGATCAAGTTCGTGGCGATCTATGTGGGTGCCGTCACGTTGATCCTGTTCCTTTGCCGAGGCCCCATTGCAGGCATCTTCAATGCCGAAGGTCTAACACGGGACCTGATCTATCTCTATTGCTTCCCCGTTGCACTGTCGTCCTTCTTCAGCGGATCGGTTTTCGTGGCGAGCGCGTCGTTCAACACTCTGGGTCGGCCGTCCTATTCCACATGGCTCAGCTGGGGCCAGAACACGCTGGGCACATGGCCCTTTGTCATGGTGGGCGGCATGCTGATGGGCGCACATGGCGTGCTGATCGGGCAGGCTTTGGGCAGCACGGTGTTTGCCACCATCGCGATCATCCTGGGGTGGCGGCTGATCAAAAACCCACCGCAGGACAACATGCGTCAGCGCAGCCACAGTGCAGTGTTCGGCCACGGCAGCCTGATTGCCCATACGTTGCAGAAACATATCAACGACAAGTGATGCAGGGCGGCTTCGTTCGGCCCCGGCCGAGTGATCCTGACTTTCAAACAGCACCGTTTTATCCATCGGATCCCGAACTCCATATCAACGACATCCTGCAATTGCCAATTCGCCAGGCCTTGGTGGGGGCCTAGCGAAGGCGCGGCGCCCTTGATTTCGCACCGGAAAGAAACCCAATCCATTGTTTCGGTGATGTCTCATTTCCTCACATGTCGTTCCGTTCGGCGAAATTTCCTTTCAAACGCGGCCCCGACCTTTACAGTGCCCAATTGACGCGAACACTGCACCGCGTCACATACCAAGTTCACAAGATCGACCTCAGGTCGACGCGACTGGTTTAGGGGACAAAGGCCAATGGACTTCATCACCAACCCGTATGTGATTGAGACCATCGGATGGCTTGCCGTCGCGTTCAAACTGGCCACGTTCCAGATGAACACGATGATCAAGCTGCGGGTGTTGGTGATCGCATCCTCGATTTGTTTTATTGTCTACGCCGCAATCAACCAGATCTGGCCGCTGCTGGCGGTGGAACTGATCCTGGCGGCGATGAATGCCTACCGTCTCTACGAAATCATCGCGCTGCGCCGCCTCGTGACCCATATGACCGACGACTCCGAGGCTGATTACTCCGCCGCAGTCGCCTATGGCAAAAAACGAGAGGTCGCAGCAGGTGACGTGATTTTCGAAAAGGGTGATGAGGTGGACAGCCTTTACTACCTTGCCGAAGGTCTGGTGGAAATCGACGGGGCGAATGCGACGGTGACGGCGGGCAATATCTTTGGCGAAATGGCCTTTTTCAACAGCAGCGCCGAACGTTCCGCCACCGTGCGCGCTGTGGAAGATACGGTGGTCTATGAGGTGAACGAGAAGCGCTTCACCCGCCTGCAATACGAAGACCCCAAATTTGCAATGTCCGTCATGCGGCTGGTCACCCAGCGTCTCGTGGCCAATGCGGCGCAACCCAAAAGCAGTTAGTCGGCCCGCTTAGCCGCCTACGCTTTCGATGTTTTCGCAAAGCTCCAAAGCCACATTAAGCGCCCGCCCACAGGCCTGCGCCATTTGCGGCAGGATCATCCATTCCAGCGCCCAGGCGGCACCTGATCGTTCCTGTTCATGGACCATTGCGTGATGCATCGCTGACACTTGCGTGGCGTTGAACCGCGCCAATGTCACCAAAAGCTCCGCCTGAACCGGGTTCTGTTTATGCGCCATCGACGAGGAACCGCCGCCACCACGGATCCGCACCTCCCCCATCTGCGCCATCAGCGTCAGGTCCTGACCCATTTTGCCCAGGCTGCCGGTGATACGCGCCAAAAGCCCTGCAAATTCGGCCACATGATCCCGGTTCGCGTGCCATTGCGGTACCGCGTCGAGGCCCAGGGTTTGCGCCACATGCGCCACCACGGCCTCTGGGGCATTGCCCATCCTACGACGATCTCCAACAGGCCCCCCGATCTGAACCCGTCGCGCGCGTTTGGCGACAGAGCCCACGGCATCCAGTTGATCCGGGATGGCGGCAAACCACGGCGCGGCTCGGTCGACCACCGTGACCTCCAGTGCCGCCTGCATCCGCGTGCGGCCCATCAGCGAACGCGCGCCATGGGTTTTGATCAGCGCCGCCCCAGCCACTTCCAACGCCCGCAGCCGCGTGCCGATCAGATCAAGACTGCCCGTCATCGAAAGCGCCAACGACGTGTCCATCACATCCTGAGAGGTGGATCCGGTGTGAATGGCCCCCTCACCCGCCTTTTCCTTCAACAAATGCACAAAGCTGGGGATCGGCATGCCATCCACGGCTGTTCCCGCCGCCAGATCGGCAGGCGCAAATTGCGCTGCCTCTATCGCCTTGGCCGCGGCCTCCCCTTCCGCCTGAGACCAAAGCCCGGCCAGATGCCCGGCCCGAGACCACGCCGCTTCAAAATCGAGATAGTGGCGCAGTTGCGCTTCTGCAGACCAAAGCGCGGCCATCTCGGCATCGCCAAAAAGCGCGGACATCCACGGATGATCAAACATTGACGTGGGCTCAGTCACTGCCTGCCTCCATGTCAGCGTAGGTCGCCTTGGCGACTTTCAACGCATGGTTCGCCCGGGGCACGCCCGCATAGATCGCCACGTGTTGAAACGCCTCCAGCACGTCTTGTTTGCTGGCCCCGGTACGGGCAGTCGCGCGGATATGCATGGGGATTTCGTCGAAGTTTCCCGTGGCGGCCAGCAGGGCGATAGTCAACATAGATCGCTCCCTTTGACTGATCGCGTCAGAGGCCCAAACCGTGCCCCATGCGCCTTCGGTGATGAGCGTCTGGAAGGGGGTGTCAAAGTCGGTTTTTGCAGCCTCGGCCCGATCCACATGGGCGTCCCCCAACACCGCACGGCGGGTTTTCATACCTTGTTCGTATCGGTCGGCCATGGGCGCTCTCCTTTATTGGGGGCACCCTACGAGACCAACACCAATCGCGCAAACAGAGCGTCTTCGTCTGGCCCCGGTCTGGCGATCCCGACGTCCGTTCTGCAGTACTTTATCCCCGGGGTCCCGGACACCATTCGAGTGGCATCCTGCAGTCGCCATTTCGCCAGGCCCTTGGGGGGGGCGGCCAGGCGAAGGCGCGGGAGACTGCCTCCAATATTCCGCGCCGAGAACCATCCGAGAATTTTAGCTAAAACGGCAATCCGACATAATTCTCCGCCAAGTCCCGTCGCGCCGTCTCGGAACTGGCCAAATGCCGGAAAGCGGATTTGCGCATCTGCGTGGCGAAACTGTCCTCTCCCTCGAACTTGTGCAGCATCTTCGTCATCTGCCAACTGAATCGAATGGCATTCCAGATCCGCACAAGCGCGCGGTCTGAATACCCGTCAATCCCCGCTTCATCGCCCGTCTGGATCGCGTCAATCAACGCCTGATGAAGATAGTAGACATCCGACACGGCCAGGTTCAGCCCCTTTGCCCCCGTCGGCGGCACGATATGCGCGGCATCGCCTACCAGGAAAAGTCGCCCCCAACGCAGGGGTTCACTGACAAAGGACCGCAGCGGCGCGATGGATTTCTCAATCGAAGGGCCCGTTTCCAGCGTCGCGCTCACCTCGCTCGGCAGGCAGGAGGTCAACCGCGCCCAGAACCGATTATCGGACCAATCCTCAACCTTGTCGCTCAGCGGGACCTGCACATAGTAACGGCTCAGCCGCTCGGACCGCATCGAGGCCAGCGCGAACCCGTTGACCGAATTGGCATAGATCAGTTCCTCATGGGCCGGCCGCGTGCGGGACAGGATGCCCAACCAGCCAAACGGGTAGACCCGCTCATATTCACGCCGAACGCCGTCCGGAATGGTCTTGCGGCTTACCCCGTGAAAGCCGTCACAACCAACGACATAGGCGCAATCGAGCCGCTGCCGCGAGCCGCCATGGGTGAACAACACGAAGGGCGCGTCGCCTTGGACCCCTTCGATCACCACATCCTCCACCCCGTGCAGGATGGCCGTGCCCATCGCGTCCTGCGCGGCGTAAAGATCAGCGGTCACTTCGGTCTGGCCATAGACCATGACCGACCGCCCCGTGAGCGCCTTGAAATCTACGCGCACCATCAGATCGTCGTCGGACATGAAGCAGCCATCATGAGGCGTGCCCTCGGCATCCATGCGCGCCCCGACGCCCGCGTGGCGCAGCATCTCTACAGTGCCGCCTTCCAAAACGCCCGCGCGGATGCGGGCCAGAACATGATCGCGCGGGGCCCGTTCCAATACGACAGTCTCAACCCCCGCCCGGTTGAGCAATTGCGACAGCAAAAGCCCAGACGGCCCGCCGCCGATGATCGCCACTTGCGTCTTCATACCCGCGCGCCCCGCAGCGTGCCGGTGCATTCCCCGAACCCCACACGAAACCCGTCGCCCTCAGCATGGCCGCGCAGGGTGACACGGTCGCCGTCTTCCAGGAACCGCCGTTCTTCCCCGCCCATCAGCACAAGCGGCTCTGCCCCGCCCCAGCTCAACTCCAACATTGACCCCCGATTGCCTTTTTCCTTGCCCGAAATGGTGCCCGATCCCAACAGATCCCCCACCCGCATTGGGCAGCCGCTGGTTGTGTGATGGGCCAATTGCTGGGCGGACGAGTAAGACATCTCCGCGTAGTTTGTCCGTGTGATCGTGTTCTCATGTCCGCCCTCGGGTGTCAGCCCCGCCTCCAACGCGATGTCATATAGCATGGGTCCCGGCGCGCGCAGGTGATCCAGCAACGGTAGATCGGGCGCGGGCGTGTCACACCGAAACGGCTCCAACGCCTCAGCGGTTACGATCCAAGGGCTGATGGTCGTCGCGGTGGCCTTGCCCTGAAACGGGCCGAGCGGCTGATACTCCCACGCCTGAATGTCGCGCGCGGACCAATCGTTGAGCAGGACATAGCCGAAGATGTTTTCAAAAGCCTGCGCGACTGTCAGCGGCTCGTTTGATCCCTGCCCCACAATTGCGCCGATCTCCAATTCGAAATCAAACCGTTCCGTGGGGGCAAAGTGTGGGCCACTCTCCCCCATGATTTGCCCATGGGGGCGGATGACATCGGTGCCAGAGATCACGATGGACGACGCCCGACCGTTGTAACCGATAGTCATATGCAACCAGTTGGGCGGCAGGGCGTTTTCAGACCCCCGAAACATGGTGCCCACGTTCATGGCATGGTGCTTGCTGGCGTAAAAATCGGTGAACTCGCTGACGCGGAAGGGCATATGCAGCGTGGCCGCGGACGCGGGCACCAGATAGGGGCGCACGGTCTGATCTGCACCCTCCGACAACAGCGAAATGAGCCCCGCGCGGTAGGCTGTCCAGGCTGGTTTGCCCAAGGCCATGAAACCGTTCCACGCGGGTTCCTGCAACACGTCGCGTGCGGTGCCGGGCCTTAGAATACCATCCTTTTCCAAGGCGGTTGCATCGACGATCTGATCCCCGATCGCCACGCCACAATGCGGCGCTCCACCGGTGGAGAACACCCCATAGGGCAGGTTGTTGAGCGGAAACTCAGAGCCCGGCGCATTGGCACTTTCTATCCAAGACCGCAGCAACCCGGTCATGCAACACCAAGGACATGCCAAGCGCCTTCGTCTGGCCCCGGTCTTGCGATCCGGCCTTCGAACAGCAGCGCTTGATCGTCGGGTTCCCGGACACCATCCCAGCGACACGCGGCAACTGCCATGTCGAAAGGCCCTTGCGGGGGCCCTCCTCCCAGCAATAGCACGCAACCGCCTGGCCGTTGCCGGCAACGCATGCGCAGCATGCGTGAGAGGGGGCAGCGGACGAAGGCGCGGCGGGCTGCGCCCTTCACTCCGCGCCAGTGTCGCAGCAGATCAGCCATCGAAACTCACTTCTTCCCCGGTGTGCCGTCGAATTTCTTCTCAAGATCGCCCCAGCAATCGACATAATCATCCTGCAACGGGGCCTCTTGTGCCGCAAAGCGCGTCAGGTGCTGCGGAAAGCGCGTCTCGAACATGAACGACATGGTCTGATCAAGCTTGTCCGGCCCCAGATTGGCGTTGGCGGCCTTCTCAAACGCGTCCCTGTCCGGGCCATGGGGCAGCATCATGTTATGCAGGCTCATCCCACCCGGCACGAAGCCTTGCGGCTTGGCATCATACTGGCCGTAGATATTTCCCATCAGCTCTGACATGACGTTCTTGTGGTACCAGGGCGGGCGGAACGTGTCTTCGGCCACGGACCACCGTTCGCGGAACAGGACGAAATCAATATTCGCCGTGCCCTCCAGCCCGGAAGGCGCAGTGAGCACGGTGAAAATAGACGGATCGGGATGATCGAAGAGAACGGCCCCCACGGGGCAATAGTTGCTTAGGTCGTATTTGTAAGGCGCGTAGTTGCCATGCCAAGCCACCACATCGAGCGGGCTGTGCCCAATCTCTGTGCGGTGAAACTGCCCACACCATTTGATCGTGACAGTCGACGGCACGTCGCGATCCTCAAACGCGGCCACGGGCGCTTTGAAATCGCGCGGGTTGGCCAGACAGTTCGCGCCAATTGGTCCCCGCCCCGGCAGGTCGAATTTCTGACCGTAGTTTTCGCAGACAAACCCCCGCGCCGGGCCATCCAACACGTCTACCCGGTAGACCAGCCCGCGTGGGATGATCGCAATTTCTTTGGGTGCGACCTCGATCACGCCAAGCTCCGTCAGAAACCGCAACTGCCCCTCTTGCGGCACGACCAGCAATTCACTGTCGGCGGAATAGAAATAGTCATCCTCCATCGAACTGGTCACCAGATAGATATGCGCGGCCATGCCCGTTTGCGTGTTCACGTCGCCCGCGGTGGTCATGGTCCGCATGCCCGTCATCCAGTTGAGCCCGTCCTCTACCGGCACCGGATCCCAGCGGTACTGCCCCAGCGACGTCAGATCCGGATCAATGGCAGGCGCGGATTTCCAGTAAGGCAGATCGATTTTGGAAAACCTGTGCGTGTGTTTGACGGACGGCCTGATCCGATAACACCACGTGCGCTCCGGCCGCGTGGAGGTGAAGGCCGTGCCAGAAAGTTGTTCCCCATAAAGCCCATAATCGCATTTCTGCGGGCTGTTCATCCCTTGCGGCAAGGCACCGGGCAGCGCCTCGGTTTCAAAATCGTTGCCCCAGCCCGGCATGTAACCGGGCGTCGTGCCATAGGGGGTGGCCGCCGATTGCATCGCTCTTGGCTCAGGAACTGTGGTCATCGCATTCTTTCTTTGCCTGCGTAGAGTGAGCCCGCGTCACGGCCCCAAAGTCAAGCCGCGCGATGCGCTCAGATGTGCCAATGCCGCCCGCGCACCGTTTCCACATATTCAGGCCATGCGAAATGGACGGGCGGCGGATAATCGGCCAAAGGGGCGATCCAGGTCCCCCCATCGATGCCCCCACCGGTGCGGGTTTCAAATTCCGCCCAGGCCCGCGTGCGCAGGTCTTCATCGGTCAGCACCCGCAGCGCCCCGCGCGCGAGTATGGCACTGGCCACCTCCACCATCGGGTCGATCGTCTGCGGCATACCCCCCAGCGCATTCATCGCCCAAACAGGATATGGCCCACCCTTCAGCGCCGGGCGCGCCACGTAAAACCGGGCAAGCGGCGCGTGCCAGCTCATGTCAGTGTAGTCATCCGAGGTTGCATTTTTCTGTGATGGCGGCAGTGATGCGCGCAAAATCGCCTCTGCCTCTTGCGGATCCATCAACCGGGTGCAGGCCTCAATCAGAGGCTCGGCCTCAGACGCGATGCCGCAAGCCTCTTGCACCTGCCGCGCCAGATCAAGCCCCGCCTCTGACCAAGTGGGCGCGCCCACCTCCTGCATCTCCTCCCACACCATTGCGGCCATTGCGTGGTTCGTCAGACCGGGTCGCGATTTCGACACCCAGTGCTTTTCCACCGCGCAGCCCGTCATCTGGGCGGCATGGTCTGCCAAGCGATCCAGCTGCCCGGCAATGCGCTCTGCCAGCGCCAGATCGGGCACGCGGATCATGTATTGCAGATCAGCCTGCAACGCAGGCAGGTTGTCCGCCGTGGCCTGCCCCGCGCCCAGGATCGCCTCTGAGATCGACCAGCCCCCCTGATGCGGCGCCATACTGTCCCGTAACGCCCGCGCACTTTGATACATCATCATCAGCGCGTCATTGGCCCCGGGCGCGCGCACGTCAGAATGACTTTGCGGGATGGGTGTACCATCTGTTGCACCCCATGCCCCTGGCATGTCGCAGCGGAAGCGGTAAATCATGGAATAGGCCGCACCACATTGCGTATCCCACCGTACCGTGTTGCACAGCGGCAGCATGTAGAAAGGGTGAAAGGACAGCATCGCCGTCAGCCCGTCATAGTATCCTTTGGCCGCATGTATGGGCTTTGATCCACGCACTTTCTCGGCCGGTTCCCCAGTGAATTGCAGCCCCCCGGGAATACCGTGAACCTCCATCGCGGCCTTGGTGGATAAAAGCCCGGCCAACCCTGCGATACCCAGCCCGGAATGCGGATCGGTATGGCCCGCAGCCAGCTCGCTCAACCCCTCTCGCGGGCCCTTTTGGGGCGCGGCTTTCTGACAATTCCCCGGCACCGCATCATATTCAGCATACATGCCTACAATCGGTCCACCGCCCTGGGACCACCGCGCGCAAAAGGCGGTGGGCATGCCGCCTGATCCTGCTTCCACCTCGAACCCTTCG
>JBCCAJ010000031.1:0-12122 GCA_039814845.1 Pseudomonadota bacterium
CAGAGGCACCAGAAGCCCGTCTGCAATCGTCTTCGGCGCGTCATCTGCAATGATGTAGCCCGCCTTGAAACTGCGATAAGCATCGTCAGCCTGTTCCGGTTCAGCGGCAATGATCTGCACCTCTGGGGCCAGTGTCGAAAGTGTCAGGCAAGTGCCCGAAATCATACCGCCGCCGCCGATGGGTGCCACCATCAAGTCGAGGCCATCAGTCTGTTCCATGAATTCTTTCGAACAGGTCGCCTGACCGGCGATCACGCGCGGGTCATTGTAGGGGTGGACGAAATCGCCACCCGTCGCGGCCTGCACCTCGGCAAATGTCGCCTCCCGGCTGGTCGTCGACGGGTCGCATTCCGTGATGATCCCACCATAGCGCCGCACCGTGTCTTTCTTGGCCTGTGGCGCGGTGCGGGGCATGACGACGTTGCAGGGGATACCCCGACGGTTGGCAGCATAGCTCAGACAGGAGGCATGGTTGCCCGACGAATGCGTGGCCACGCCCAGTTTCGACTGTTCTTCATCCAGCCCGAAGACAGCGTTGGTGGCCCCGCGAACCTTGAATGCACCCGGTTCCTGGAAGTTCTCGCATTTGAAGAACAGCTGCGCGCCCGTCAAACCGTTCAGGTGATCCGATGTCATCACCGGTGTCCGGCGGATATGCGGTTTGATCCGCTCATGCGCGTCCAGCATGTCGTCATAGGTGGGGATGTCGAGCGCCATATCCTTCATTCTGCCGCCTCCAGAAACTGTTCAGACTTTCCCAGGCGGTACACATCCTGCGCGGCCACAACGCCCGCGCCGCGCGGGATGTTGAGCCCCAGATCGACCATCACCATCTCTGCCGTGGCGATCCCGCTCAGCGTCATCACATCCGTCAGACTGCCCAAATGGCCGATACGAAACACTTTGCCTGCCACGTCCGCCAGACCTGCGCCAAAAGAGAGGCCGTAGGCGGCCTCGGCATGGGACACGATCTGACCCGCATCGAAGCCATCCGGTGTGCGAATGGCGGTGACCGTGTTAGAGTAGAGATCAGGTGACGTCGCACAGATTTCCAACCCCCAAGCGCGCACTGCGGCACGAACACCTTCTGCAATCCGTGCGTGACGAGCAAAAACGTTGTCCAACCCTTCGTCCAGCAACATCCGGCAGGCCTCATTGAGACCGTTCAGCATGCCATAGGCGGGGGTATAAGGGTAACCGCCAGCGGCCGTGGCCGTCGCCATATCCTGAATGTTGAAGTACCCGCGCGGCAGGTCTGCGTGTTCTGTGGCCGCCATGGCCTTCGCGGAGAATGCGACAATCCCTAGCCCTGCTGGCAGCATGAACCCCTTCTGAGATCCGGTCACGGCCACGTCCACACCCCACGCGTCAAAGCGGAAATCCATGCAGCCGATGGAGCTGACCCCATCTACGAACAAAAGCGCCGGGTGGTTTGCACGGGTCAGCGCCGCGCGAATGGCCCCGATGTCAGATGTGACGCCCGTCGCTGTTTCATTATGAGTGGCAAGAACCGCCTTGATCTGGTGATCCGTGTCTGCGGTCAGTTGGTCTTCTGCCCAATCGCTCGGGAACCCTTCGCCCCAAGCCACTTCGGTCATCAAGACGTTCAGCCCGAAATCGCGGCACATTTTGATCCATTTGTGGCTGAACATGCCATTGCGCACGGCCAGCACCGTGTCGCCGGGGCTGAGTGTGTTGGCAATCGCCGTCTCCCAACCGCCGGTGCCGGTGGACGGGAAAACAAACACCTGAGCGTCTTTCGACCTGATGACATCTCTGACACCCGCACGAGCAGAAGCCAAAAGCGCGGGAAAGGCGGAAGACCGGTGATCAATGGTTGGCAGATCACAAGCCCGGCGCAGGGCTTCGGGTATATTGGTGGGCCCGGGGATGAAAACGGGATTTTGCAAACTCATGCGCTGGTTCCTCCTTCAGCTAATGCTGTTTTACGGAGGGTTGGCTCGTGCTACAATTTTTTTGAAAACGTTTTTCAAAAATATAGAAAAGCGGAAAAATATATTGTTTACAGTGTCATATATTTTTTCATATAGTGAAATATATTTTTGAAAAATAAAATGTGAGCCCGAAAAATGGTCGAATCCCAACCAAGACGCAGCCGAGGCCGCCCCAAGGCCTGGACCGATAAGACCGACCAAAACACCATCAAATCGCTCGACCGAGCGATGGATGTGCTTGAACACTTGTCCACTCAATCCGGCGCGACCCTGTCGGAGCTGGCCGATGATCTGGATCAGTCGCCCGCCACCATCTACCGCGTGCTTGTCACGCTGGAGGGGCGCGGCATGGCAGAATTCGATGCGGAAAATCAGCTTTGGTATGTTGGGTCTCAGGCCTTTGTTATCGGTGCGCGCTACTTGCGGCGCACCTCTTTGGTGGATCGCGCGACACCGGTTTTGCAGCAGTTGATGGCCCAAACCGGGGAAACGGCAAACCTTGGTGTGCCCCGGGGCGGCGATGTGGTTTTCGTGGCCCAGGCGGAGTGCAATCATTCGATCCGCGCTTTCTTCCCCCATGGGTCGGCCTCACCCATGCATGCATCAGGCATCGGTAAGGCGCTTTTGTCAGAGATGGGAGAGGCGCAGATCCTGGCGCTGTTGAAGGGCACCCAGTTGGAGGAGTTTACGCAGTTCACGATCACAGACCAAAACCAATTGCTGCAGGAAATGGGCCGTATCCGAACGCTGGGCTATTCCATCGACGATCAGGAAAAGAACGTCGGCATGCGCTGCATCGCAGCCCCGGTGCACAATTGGACAGGCCATGCCGTGGCCGGGATATCCATTTCAGGCCCTGTCGCCCGGATCGAGGACGGCGCTGTGGCGGGTCTGGCGGATGCGGTCATGGACGCGGCGAAGGCCCTGTCTGCCGCCCTCGGTTCGGACGCCTGAGGCCTCACGCTTGTCATCGCGACGGCGCGGACGTAAAGCAATGCGAAGACCAAAGGGCCAACCATCGCGCCCGCAGGAGACGACATGAAACGAGCATTGATCACGGGCATCACCGGGCAGGATGGCTCTTACTTGGCGGAGCTGTTGTTGGAAAAGGGCTATGAGGTGCACGGGATCAAGCGTCGCGCCTCGCTCTTCAACACGGGCCGTATTGACCACATTTTTGAAGACCCGCACGCCAACAACCCCAAGCTGCATCTGCACTACGGCGACCTGACCGACAGCTCAAACCTGACCCGGATCATCCGGGAAGTGGAGCCTGATGAGGTTTATAACCTTGGCGCGCAGTCCCATGTGGCGGTCAGCTTTGAAAGCCCTGAATACACCGCAGATGTGGACGCCATGGGCACGCTTCGTTTGTTGGAGGCGATCCGGTTTTTAGGGATGGAAAAGGCCACGCGTTTCTATCAGGCTTCTACGTCCGAGCTTTATGGTCTCGTGCAAGAGACACCGCAGAAAGAGACAACGCCTTTCTACCCCCGCTCTCCATATGCCGTGGCCAAACTTTATGCTTATTGGATTTGCGTGAACTACCGCGAATCCTATGGGATGTATGCCTGCAACGGGATCCTTTTTAACCACGAAAGTCCGCGCCGGGGGGAGACGTTTGTGACCCGCAAGGTCACGCGCGGCCTGTCGAACATCGCGCAGGGGCTAGAGAGCTGTCTTTACATGGGCAATATCGACAGCTTGCGCGATTGGGGCCATGCCAAAGATTACGTGCGCATGCAGTGGATGATGCTGCAACAGGACGCACCCGACGATTTCGTCATCGCCACGGGCGTGCAGTACAGCGTGCGGGAGTTCATCACATGGTCCGCCGCAAAGCTTGGTGTGACGCTGCGCTTTGAAGGGCACGACGTGGATGAGCTCGCAATTGTTGAGGCCGTCGAGGGCGACGATGCCCCCGCACTGAAACCCGGTGACATCGTGATGCGGATCGACCCGCGCTATTTCCGCCCGGCTGAAGTGGAAACGCTTTTGGGTGACCCGTCCAAGGCCAAGACGAAACTCGGCTGGGTGCCGGAGATTACGGTGCAAGAGATGTGCGCAGAAATGGTCGAGCATGATCTCAAGGCTGCCAAGCGGGCGCGCTTGTTGGTCGACCATGGCTATGACGCGCCGATTGCGCGCGACGACTGAACCATGGCGGGCAAGCTCTTTCTGACCGGTGGCTCTGGCATGGTGGGCCGCAACATTCAGGATCACCCAGCTGCGCGCGACTGGACGATCCTTGCGCCGTCCAGTTCTGAACTGAACCTGATGGATGCGGCGGCGGTTGAGGGGTTCATCGCCGCAAACACTCCCGATCTGATTGTGCATTCGGCGGGCCGCGTGGGCGGCATCCGCGCCAACATGGCCGAACCCGTGGCCTTTCTGGACCAAAACGTGATGATCGGGCGCAATGTGATCATGGGCGCGCGGGCGGCTGGGGTGCGGCGGCTGATCAATCTGGGCTCCACCTGCATCTATCCCCGCGCGGCCCCAAATCCACTGCGCGAAGAGATGATGCTAACGGGCGAACTGGAGCCCACCAACGAAGGCTATGCGATCGCCAAAATCTTCGCGCTTCGCCTGTGCGAATACATCCGGCGGGAGGACGCGCGTTTCCTTTACAAGACGCTGATCCCCTGCAATCTGTTTGGAGCCTACGACAAATTCGACCCCAAGAACTCTCACCTTTTGCCTGCCATCATCCACAAGGTGCATGAAGCGATGCAGGCGGGCGATGCCACGGTTGAAATCTGGGGCGACGGGACTGCACGGCGGGAGTTTATGTACTCCGCCGATCTGGCCGATGCCATATACCGCGCGGCGGATGACTTGGACACCATTCCCGATCTGATGAACATCGGCATGGGCCATGACCACACCATCAATGATTACTACGAAACCGTCGCCCGCGTGATCGGCTGGCATGGGGCCTTCACCCATGACCTGACGAAACCCGTCGGCATGGCGCAAAAGCTTTGCGATACCTCGCGCCAGACGGCGTGGGGCTGGCAGCCGCAAACCGCGCTGGAGGACGGGATCAAACACACCTACCGTCATTATCTGGAGGCCACCACATGAGCGCGCGCTTTCCCCTTGCCACCTCTTCCTGGGATCAGGCCGAACAGGACGCGCTGCAGCGGGTGATCAAATCCGATATGTTCTCCATGGGCGGCGAGGTGCGGACCTTTGAGGAGCAATTCGCGGACTACTTTGGTTCGAAATATGCCGTAATGGTGAATTCCGGATCCTCGGCCAACCTGCTGATGACCGGTGCGCTCTTCTACACGCGGAACGACGATTTGCGGCTGAAGGCGGGGGATGAGGTGATTGTGCCAGCGGTCAGTTGGTCCACCACTTACTATCCGCTCGCGCAGTACGGGCTGGTGCAAAAATTCGTCGATATCGACCGGGCGACGCTGAACTATGATCTTGATGCGCTAGAGGCCGCCGTGACGGATCAGACCCGCGCGATCATGATCGTGAACCTGCTGGGAAATCCCAATGACTTTGATCGGATCAAAGCGATCATCGGCGACCGCAAGATCGTGCTTCTGGAAGACAATTGTGAAAGCATGGGCGCGACATTCGGCGGTAAGCACACGGGCACCTTCGCCCACGTGGGCAGCTTCTCCAGCTTTTTCTCACACCACATTTCCACTATGGAAGGCGGTGTGGTGACCACGGATGATGAAGAGCTTTACCACATCATGCTCTCTATGCGGTCCCACGGCTGGACGCGGCATTTGCCGAAAGAGAACCGCGTGACGGGCACCAAAAGTGACAACCCGTTTGAGGAAAGCTTCAACTTCGTGCTGCCGGGCTACAACCTGCGGCCCTTGGAGATGTCGGGCGCGTTGGGGCAAGAGCAATTGAGAAAACTGCCCAAGCTGATCGAAGGGCGGCGCGACAACGCGCGGGTTTTTGTCGACCGGCTATCGAACCATCCCTTGTTTACCCTGCAAGAGGAAATAGGGAAGAGCAGCTGGTTTGGCTTTTCACTGCTGTTGCGGCCTGACGTGGGCATCACGCGTCAGGATCTGGTGGGCAAGCTCGATGCGCTGGGCTTTGAATGCCGCCCCATCGTGGCCGGTGATTTCACCAAGAACCCGGTGATGCAACACATCCCCCACACCATCCATGGCCCGCTGCCCAACGCCGAATACATCGATGGCAATGGGCTATTTATCGGCAATCATCACTACCCTATCCCCGAGGCGGCTGAGGTTCTGGCCGAAATGCGGGTGTGATGCCTAAGATCATCTGGATGTCCGATCTGCATTTTTCGGCCAAAAGGCCGGTGCAGGGCTATGACACCCATGCGCGGGTGAGGGCGGCGGTGCGGTTCATTCTTGATCACCACCCTGACGCGGCGGCCTGTGTGATCACCGGCGACATGGCCGACCGTGGTACAGGCGTGGACTATAGGGCGCTTCAAACTTTGCTGTCCGACCTAACGATGCCTGTTCATCCCATGGTAGGCAATCACGATGACCGCGTTGCCTTGCGCGCGGTTTTCCCTCTGCCGCAAGACGCGATGGATAGTTTCGTACAGTACCGCGTTGATCTGAAGGGTACGGTGTTGCTTTGCCTTGATACGCAAAAAGCCGGGTCAGACGCCGGCGCGTTTTGTGAGGCACGCATGGCGTGGCTCAAGGCGCAGTTGGCAGAGGCGGATGGGTCAATCCTTGTCTTTGTTCACCATCCTCCAATGGCGTTGGGCCTGCCTACGCAGGATCTTGATTGCATGCAGAACGGAGAGGCGTTTCTTGAGTCTTTGCGTCCCTATCGTGGCCGGATGCACCTGTGCGCAGGGCATGTGCACCGGCCTGTGACAGGCACCTATCGCGGGATCGCCTTTACCACCGCGCGGTCGATCACCTATCAGGCACCCAACCCGCAACCCGCCTGGGATTGGTCCAGCTTTCACCCGGCGCCTGAGGCGCCTTCTCTTTCTGTCATTGAGTCCAATTTGGATGGCGTGATCATTCAACACCAACAGTTTTGCGACGCCGCGCTGGGCGCATTTTAACCTTTGCTCATGCCTTTGCGGCAATCTCCTCCAGCATCTTCGCCGACGTGGGTTTAAGGATAAAACCTGAGATTGCCGGATGCTGGGCGGCGATGTCCTCGTCATCGGGATTGATGGAGCTGGACACGATATAAAGCCGGGTCGCCCCTTTGATTTCAGCGTAAAGGGAGTGGAAAGCATCAGCAAAAGCGAACCCGTCCATGCGCGGCATATTGATATCGACGAAGATCACATCCACTTCTTTACGGGCGGGTGTCTTGAGATAGCTCATCGCGTCCGTGGCATAGGCAAATTCCTTGATCTCACAATCCGGGAACGCCTTGCGAATTTGGCGCCTAAGGAAGAAGCGGTCAGCATCCATGTCATCAATGATCATGGCTTGGCGCATTTGGGTTTATCCTTCCTTCAGAATTACAGTGAAGGTAGAGCCACCTTCAATGCCATCGCTTGCAGAAATCGTGCCGCCATGTTGGGATACGATACGTTCGCATAGCGACAGGCCGATCCCGTTGCCGGAATATTCCTGATCCGTGTGCAGCCGGGCAAATAGGTCGAACACTCGCTGGCGATGAACCACAGGGATACCGATGCCGTTGTCCCGCACCACAAACCCCACCATGCCCTCCGGGGCGGAGGTTTGATCCACCTCGATCTTGCAGGGCTTGCCCGTTGCGCGATACTTGATGGAATTGCTCATCAAATTCTGCACCACTTGCAACAGAAGGCTTGGGGCACCGCTGGCCTTCGGCAGGTCGCCCACGGTGATCGCGGCCTCGCTGTCTTTGATCTGAACCTCAAGGTCTTTGATCGCATCCTGAACGGTCTGCGTCAGATCCACCGCTTCAAAGGCGAGTGTTTCATCCTGCATACGCGCATAATCCAGAATTCCACCGATCCGTGCCCGCATCCGCCCGGTCGCGGATTTGAGGTAATCCAGCGCCATCTGCTGATCGGGGTCATCACTTTCAGGAAGGTCTTCCGTCAGGATCATCAACGCGTTCTCAATGGTGTTGACGGGCTGCACCAGGTCATGGGCGGCGATAAAGGCAAAGCGGCGCAATTCATTGGCGCGAGATTGAATTTCAGCCTCCCGCGCTTTGAGCTGGCTGATATCCACATGGACACCCATCATGCGCACCGGGTCGCCGTTCTTGTCCCATTCCACGACGCGGCCTCGGCAGAGCACCCAGACGATGGATCCGTCTTTGTGCCAATAGCGCACTTCATTGTCGTATGGCACCTTCCCTTTCGTTTCCACATGGGCCTTGAATTGGTCCATAACGCGGGGAAGATCCTCTTGGTGCATCAAGGCTTGCAAGGCGTCGGGGGTGTCCTCAACCTCATGCTCCTCATAGCCGAACATCGACTTGAACCGCGGGCTCATGAATTCGGTATGGGCGGGGATGTTCCAATCCCAATACCCGGCTGCCTCACTTTCCAAAAGCCCCTCAAGGCGGTCGCGCTGATTGCGCACCTCCTGTTCCAGAAGCTTGATCTGCGTGATGTCTTGAATGGCGATCACAACACCGCGGCTTTCGCCGTGGACGGTTCGGTAGGACCGCACCCTGACAAAGGCCCAACCCCCGTCATTGGCGCGCATTTCCCGGGCGGTTTCCTTGCCGTGGTCGCGGGCCTGACGGGCGTCATCCATCAACTGGATCGTCGCATCTGGTTCCAGCGCGAGAGAGAAATTGGCGATGGGCCGACCGATATCCGTGGGTTCCAGCTTCACATGGGCCGACAGGCCGGTGCTGAACTGGCGGATATGGAAGGCCTCATCCAGCACCAGAACGCCCAGATCAGCCGTGGCCAGAAGGTTGGAGATATCGGCCGTCGCGGCCTCAAGTTCTGCAATCTTGTCAGCATTTTCGGCATTGAGCGTGTGCAGCTCTTCGTTGATGGATTGGGTTTCTTCGTTATTGGCCTGCAATTCCTCGTTCGAGGCGATCAGTTCCTCGTTTGTGGTCTGCAATTCTTCGTTTGAAGCGCCCAGATCCTGCGCGGTCGCGCTTAGCATGTCTTGGAGCGACTGCACCTCGCTTTCCAGATGCTGCACATAGGCCGTGGTGGGAGTGTCGATGCGGTCGTCATCCTCGGATGGAACCTCTTTGTTTTCGAGAACCTCCTCAACCTCCCGCCGGAAGGTCAGGGCATAGGCCACGGATTGCGCCTCCCACGAGGTGCGGCGGCAGGATACGCTGATCGTGATGATCTGTGGCCCATCGACAATGCGAATGCCGCGTTTTTCGGATTTATCCTCCGTCTCGGCCCGACGCAAAACAAGGGCGACGGCGCTGCGCAGATTGTCTTCAACCAGTTCGATCACATTGGCCGAAAACCCATCCTTGGGCATGTGAAGATAAATCTGGTGATCGCCGAATGTGCGCAACACTTTGTACTGGTCATCCACCACGCAGACGCAGGTTTCAATTTCCAGCAGCGTGTCCTGCAACATCTCTGCCATATCCGTGGACGGACTGTGGCTGCGTGCCCCGATCCGGCGGTTGCGCGGCATCATGCGGTCAGCCACGGGGAATTCGGTAGACAGGTTACCCCGGCGTTGCGCGGCGTCCAAAAGGCGCGTGTTGCGGTAGATGCGGGGTTTGTGGGCCACGGCCTCAAAATACCCGCCATGCTGACCGGGGCCCTCTGCCGCGCCGAGCATCAGGAACCCGCCCTTGCGCAGGGAATAGGCAAAATGCGCCATCACTTTGGCCTGCACGTCGGGGCTGAGATAGATCAGAAGGTTACGGCAAACGATCAGGTCGGTGCGCGTGTAGGGCGCATCATCAATGACGTTATGGGCGGAAAAGAAAACTTTGTTGCGCAGCGGGCGGGACACTTTGAACGTGCCCGACTGAAAAGAGATATAGCCCCTTTCGATCATCGTAGACGGAATTTCATCGCGCACGCTGTCCGGGTAGACGCCTTGCTTGGCCGCGGCGATGGCGTTTTCGTTCACATCCGTGGCGAAGACCCGAAAATCCCGGTCGATATCGTTATCGGTGCAGAACTTTTCCAGCAGCATGGCAAGGGTATAGGCCTCTTCGCCCGTGGAGCATCCCACCGACCAGACCCGCACAGGGCCCGCATCGGCATCGCGCTTGAACAGCTCCGGCAGGGCGATGTCTTCCAGCGCGTCCCAAACAGGGCGGTCCCGGAAGAAATTGGTGACGCCCACCAGAAATTCCCGATGCAGGATATTCAGCTCCGCGCTGTCTTTCTTCAAAAGCGCCAGATAGTCACTCAGCGAATCCTGACCCTTCAGCGCGATGCGCCGGGCAACCCGGCGTTTCAATGTGGGGGATTTGTAGAGGCTGAAATCAATGTCGACCTTGTCGCTGACCAGTTTCAGCAGGTCGGTGAATTCCTGATCGACATCGTTGAACACACGCTCCACGCTGTCGATGCCGCGTTCGCGCATCTCGATATAGCGCCAGATCTCACCAATCATGGCATCCGGCGCCAGCACCATGTCCACAATACCTGTGCCAATAGCTGACTGCGGCATCCCGTCAAAGGCGGCGGTGTCCGGGTCTTGGACCAGAACGAAACCTTCGCGGTCCTTGATAGACCGCAAGCCCCGGCTGCCATCCGATCCGCTTCCCGACAGCACCACCGCGATGGCCCGATCGCCCACCGCCTCGGACAGTGAATTCAGAAACACATCAATCGGCAGGTTCAGCGCAGGCCGTGGTGTTGGATCCACAAGGGAGAACCGCAAGCCAGAGCGTTCGCCGTTCTCGGACGCATGATTGAGCTCGGCACTGCTGTCTTGCTCGGTGCCCTGGATGACAAGGTTCGACCGTGGCGGGATCAGGTAGATATGCCCCGGCTCCACCGGCATATCGTCGGTTACTTCGACCACAGACAGCGATGTCTCGCGCCCCAAGATCTCTGACATCAGGGATTTGTAGTCGGGTGATATGTGCTGCACAATCACCAGAGAGTGCGAGAAATCAGGCGGCACCTGGCTTATCAACTGCTTTATCGCATCCAGGCCGCCGGCTGACGCGCCCACGCCAATCAGGTAAAAGCTTTTGTCGACCGCGCCCAACGGGCGCAAAGGGGTGGTGCCATCATCCATGCGAGTAACCCTGCACGTGTCTTTACAGATACAAAACTACTTTTGAGGGCAAGATACAATACAAGCCCGCGCTTAAGTTGTGCTTTTGGACCCGAAACTGACTGGATGCCTGCGTCAATTTTCTTTGCAGGCAAGCTGATTTTGATCAGGGGTCCGGGCGATTCAGCCAAGCTATGCAATATGACAATCTGCGATGTCTAAACCATGCGTGCGTTGCGCAACGCTTTCAGGGCGCACCCTGCCAGTGGCGTTTGAGCAAAAACTGGTTTTTGAAGTTTTTGAGGCCCAACATCACCTCGGAATGTGCCACGTCTGTGGACCCATGAATATGGGCGTTTAGAAATTCAGTGACCTCACTGGTTTCGTCGCAGACAATCTCCACCATCAGGTCGAAACGGCCCGTAACCCACAGGATGTAGACCACCGCGTCCAAGTGGGCCAAACGCTCTGCCACGGATTGCGGCGTAACGCCTGCTGCAACCTTCAGACAAATCATCGCATCGGCTTTGTAATCGGTGGCAGTTGGATCCGCGATGGCCACAATTTGCAGAAGACCCGCATCCTTCAGGCCGTTTACACGGTTGCGTACCGTGCCTTCTGAGACGCCCAGTTGCTGGGCAATCTCAGAAAAGGCCATGCGCCCGTCGGCTTCCAACATGCGGATGATCTCTACATTCAGGCTGTCATCGACGGATTGAGTGCCGCGTGCACGGGCAGTTTTGTGTGGGTCGCCTCTGAGGGGCAGGGTCATCGCTGATCTCCGGATGGGGGTATCTGCGGCGCTACATGGAAATTAGTAGAGCCGCAAATACTCTTTCACCTCCCAGTCGGTGACGGCTTGGTGGTACCGCTCCCATTCGTCGTTCTTGTATGCGACGTAGGAGTTGCGCATCACCTCACCCATCACCTTGCCCGCCATCTCACTGGCCTTCAGCGCCTGCGTGGCGTGCCACAATGTGCGAGGCAAGCGGCGTATGCCCAACTCGGACAGTTCGCTTTCCGTCTTCTCATAAAGATCGAAATCCGTGGGATTGCCGGGGTC